>JAFLRS010000056.1 GCA_022511355.1 Alistipes sp. | reverse complement strand
AAGCACAATTCTTTTTATGTCAAAATAGGCGTTTGCTTCTAATTGCCGGCAAGGCGATAATTTATCCATTTATTTTCATATCTTTGTATCGTGGATTTTTGTGCATGAACAAGGATATGAAATTTTTTATGCGAATATCGGCCGTAATTGCGGCCCTGATAACGGTTTCGGCTGCCGCGGCGCAGACTCCGACCGTGAAGTGGAAAAGCGAAGCCAAATCTTTGGACGACGGTCTTTTCGAGATTGTTCTCGACGGCAAAGTGGAGTCGGGATGGCACACTTACGATTTGCATTCGGGATATTCATCTACCGCTGTACGATTCTCTGCGGCCGACGGATGCGTACTCGAGGGCGAGCCTTACGAGATAAACGAACCGACCCGCGAAGGCGATACCGGCGAATATTACGACCGCATAGTATTGGGTCAGAAGGTCTCTCTCTCCGCAGACAAGGCACTTGTAACCGGTTCGGTCACATGGATGTCATGCAAGGGAACGGAGTGCGGAATGCCTGAGGAGTGGAGTTTCTCGGTAGAGCTGAAAGGCGGCGGCGAAACTGCATACATAACCGCAGAGGAGCCGGTCCGGCGTTTGAAAAAGCCTTTCGACTGGTCGTTGCTCGTGGAGGCTGTTTTGTGGGGATTCGCGGCCCTGCTTACTCCGTGCGTATTTCCGATGGTGCCCATGACGGTGTCGTTCTTCATCAAAGGCAGCGAGAACAAGGCGGCGGGACGGGCGAAGGCTCTGACCTACGGATTGTTCATCATCGCACTCTACACTCTGCCCATCGCGGCGATAATATTGATTACCCGATTCGTGGGCGGCGATTCGGTGACGGCCGACATATTCAACTGGCTGGCCACGCACTGGATTCCCAACGTTATATTCTTCATCGTATTCATGATTTTTGCCGCTTCGTTTTTCGGTGCATTCGAAATTACGCTGCCGAGTTCGCTCGTGAACAAAAGCGACCGCAATTCAGACAAAGGCGGCATTGTCGGCATATTCTTTATGGCTTTGACGCTGGTTCTGGTGTCGTTCTCCTGCACGGGTCCGATTGTCGGCTCGGTGCTTATCAAATCTACGGCAGGGGAGTTCCTCCAGCCGATAATCACCATGCTGGCATTCTCGATGGCCTTCGCTCTGCCGTTCACGCTGTTCGCGCTCTTCCCGTCGCTGCTGAAGAGTTTGCCGAAGAGCGGCGGATGGCTCAATTCGGTAAAGGTCGTACTGGGATTCATCGAGGTCGCACTCGGCTTCAAATTCCTCAGCGTTGCCGACCAAACCTATCATTGGGGACTGCTCGACCGTGAAGTCTATCTTGCTATATGGATAGTATGTTTCTCGTTGCTGGGACTCTATCTTTTGGGAAAGATACGCTTTGCCCACGACTCTCAGACCGAGCATCTGACAGTTACGCGACTGGCGCTCTCCATTGCGGTATTCACATTCGTGGTCTATATGATTCCGGGAATGTGGGGGGCTCCGCTTAAGGCGCTTTCGGGCTATCTGCCTCCGATTCATACTCAGGATTTCGTTATGGGCAAATATTCGGCAGCGGCCGAACATTCCGACGATGCACATAAAGTCAAGTACGGCGACAATCTGCATCTTCCTCACGGCCTTGACGGATATTTCGAACTCGGAGAGGCTATGGCGGCTGCGGAGCGGGCCGGCAAACCCGTTTTCGTGGATATTACGGGTCACGGCTGCGTCAATTGCCGCGAAATGGAGGCCCGTGTATGGAGCGACCCCGAAGTGTTGTCGATTCTCCGCAATGACTATATAGTGGTCGCGCTGTATACCGACGACAAGATGAGCGTGCCGGCAGAGGATTGGATAACCACCGATTCGGGCGATACGCTTAAGAGTCTGGGACGCATAAACTCCTATATTGCGCGTACACGCTTCGGCGTGAATGCGCAGCCCAACTACATTCTCATCGCCCCCGACGGAGAGCAGCTGGCTCCCGCACGCGGTTATGATCTGAGTGTGGAAGGATTCGTAAAATTCCTGAAGAGCGGACTTGAAGCTTACGACGCAACGAAATGAAAATCTGCATTCTCGGACCTGCACACCCTTATCGCGGAGGTTTGGCGGCCATAATGGAGACTATGGCCCGAATATTCGCACGTCGCGGCAACGAGGTGACGGTTCGCACCTTCACGCTTCAATATCCTTCATTGCTTTTTCCGGGGAAGAGTCAGACTGTCGATGACCCCGCACCCGACGATTTGAATATACTGAGATGCGTCAATACGGTAAATCCTTTCAACTGGCTGCGTGTCGGACGGCAGCTGCGCCGCGAACGTCCCGATTTCGTACTGCTTAAATACTGGACTCCGTTTATGGCTCCGTGTTTCGGCACGATTGCCCGCATCGCCCGCCGCAACGGTCATACGAAAGTGTTGTGTCAGATAGACAATGTGGAACCGCACGAACACCACATAGTGGACAAGCCCTTTAACCGTTATTTCCTCGGTTCGGTGGACGGATTCATATATATGTCGGAGCAGGTGCATCGCGAACTCAGGGAGTACACAACGGCATCGGCGCTCTTCTCTCCGCATCCGATGTTCGAGAACTTCGGCAATGCGGTCGAACGAGATGAGGCTTGCCGAAAACTCGGACTCGACCCCGCAAAACGCTACCTGCTGTTTTTCGGACTGATTCGCGACTATAAAGGACTGGATATATTGCTCGAGGCGTGGAAATCGGTGACGCGCAGCGACCTTTGTCTGTTGATTGCCGGAGAGTTCTACACCTCGCGCGACAAATATATGCCGGCAATAGAGGCTTTGGGCGACAAGGTGATACTGCATGACGCCTTTGTCCGTAACGAGGATGTGCGATACTGGTTTTCGGCGGCCGATGCGGTCGTGCTGCCATATAAAACAGCTACCCAGAGCGGAGTCACGCAGGTAGCTTACAATTTCAGCGTTCCGCTCGTCGTTACCGGCGTGGGAGGTCTGGCCGAGATAGTTGCAGATGGCAAAGTGGGGTATGTAGTCTCGCCCGATGTCGATTCGGTGGCTCGTGCCGTAATGAAGCTATATGAAGCGGATAATCTCGAACGGTTCCGTGCAAATATGGCCGAGGAGCGCAAACGCTTCTCGTGGGATGAGATGTGCGACCGTATAATCGAATTGTACGAAGCTGTTAAATAAAACAGAGCCGTCCTCTTCGGACGGCTCTGTTTGTCTTTGGTGTCTGCTGATTAGAGCGTCGCCTTCGACTCTACGTCGGCATTGGCATCCACCTTCTTTACCAATCCCTGAAGCACTGTGCCGGGACCGAGTTCGGTGAATTTCTCCACGCCGTCAGCCAGCATATTCTTCGCGATTTGCGTCCAGCGCACGGGAGCCGTGAGCTGTGCGATAAGATTCTCGCGAATGACTGCGGGGTCGGTCTGAGGTTTTGCATCCACATTCTGATAAATGGGGCAAGCGGGAGTATTGAACGGAGCTGCTGCTATGGCCTCTGCAAGCTCTTTGCGTGCAGGCTCCATCAGCGGCGAGTGGAATGCTCCGCCTACGGGCAGCACCAGCGCGCGACGCGCACCTGCGGCCTTCAGTTTCTCGCAAGCTGCATTTACGGCATCCAGCGCACCCGAAATCACCAACTGTCCCGGGCAGTTGTAGTTCGCTGCCACAACCACGCCTTCGGTCTCCGCACAAACATTCTCCACGGTTTCATCATCGAGTCCGAGAATCGCCGCCATAGTTCCAGGCTGCGATTCGCATGCGGCCTGCATTGCGAGGGCTCGTTTCGAAACCAGACGCAAACCGTCTTCGAACGAGAGTGCGCCTGCAACTACCAAAGCCGAAAACTCACCTAACGAGTGTCCTGCAACGGCATCGGGTTTTGCGCCGAGTACATGTGCGAGAATTACCGAATGAAGGAATACGGCAGGCTGTGTAACCTTGGTCTGCTTGAGTTCGTCCGCACTGCCTTCGAACATGATGTCGGTAATGCGGAATCCGAGAATTTCGTTGGCCTTTTCGAAGAGTTCTTTAGCCTGTGCATTGTTTTCATAGAGGTCTTTGCCCATGCCTGTGAACTGAGCGCCCTGACCCGGAAAGATATAAGCGTGTTTCATAATACTTAACTTTTTGTTTGCGTGGCAAAGATAGTTATTTTTGGAAAAAATATTAAAAAATTTGTAAAAATAATTGTGAAATTATCATAATCTTTATTACCTTTGCAAGGTAAATAAAATAATAATCATAGCGCGGATATGAGTTCTTTAACCGACTTTTTCAACCGTCCCGAAACAGACGGCAAGGGAGTTTCCCACAAAAACAATATAATCAAACGTAATATTATAGCCCGTATGGCTTTGCAGGGCGAGTGTACGCTGGCCGAGCTTACGAAAGAGCTGCACATCAGCATTCCGACCATAACCAAATTAGTGGCCGATCTGGTGGAAGAGGGCATAGTCTCCGATTTGGGCAAGGTCGAGACTCCGGGCGGTCGTCGTCCCAATGTATTCGGTCTTACCAACAGCTCGATTTACTTTGCCGGAATCAGCGTCGCCCGCGACAATATGACCTATGTGATAACCGATTTGCAGAACAATATTCTTAAGGAGGTCAAGGACGACACATTCGTGTTGAGCGACCGCACCCAATGTCTTGAGAAGATTTGCGCCAATACCGAAAACTTCATCGCCACGTGCGGCATCGACCGCAACAAGATTTTGGGAGTGGGCGTCTGCATCGTGGGCCGCGTGAATCCCGAACAGGGCCGCAGCTACCGTTACTTCACATCCAGCGAAGAGTCCCTGCGCGAAATGCTCGAATCCCGCACCGGATTGCGCGTGCTGCTCGAAAACGACACCCGTGCCCGTTGTTATGCCGAATATACGTGCGGCAAATCCAAAGAGGACAACAATGTCATCTATCTCCATATGGGCCGCGGCGTTGCAATCGGAATAATTATCGACGGCAAGCTCTACTACGGCAAGAACGGCTTTGCGGGCGAGTTCGGCCACGTGCCCTTCTTCGACAACGAGAAAATATGTTCGTGCGGAAAGAAAGGCTGCCTTGAAACCGAAGTTTCGGGTATCGCCATCGAACAGAAGATTTGCGATTTGATTCGCAAGGGCGTGAATACAATCCTGCGCGAGAAGTTCGACCGCAACGAACCCATACATATCAACGACATCATTGCGGCTGCGCGCAACGACGACAACCTCTCCATCGAGCTTATCGAAGAGGCCGGCGAAAAGATGGGAAAGGCTGTGGCGTTCCTCATCAACACATTCAATCCCGAAACGGTCATAGTCGGCGGCAATCTGGCTGCTGCCGGCGATTATTTCATGCTTCCGTTGAAGTCCGCAACCAATAAATATTCGTTGAGTCTGGTCTACAAGGACACCAAATTCAGACTCTCGAAGATGAGCGACAATGCAACGGCATGGGGAGTGGCCATGCTTATCCGCAACCAAATCATAGGTTTGTAGAAAGGGATATGAAGAGGTTTTTCGCGTGGATTAAACGCTACATTTCACCCGTATTCGTGATGCTCTTCGTGGCATCGTTCATCCTGTGGTATATCGCCAAGTTAGGCTATACCTACACGACCGATTACACGGCAAAACTCAACATCAACGGTCATCACATCGATGTTCCGTGCGTAGTGGAGGGTGTCGGAACCAATCTGCTCAACTATAAATACAAGTTGGGCAAGCGCATACGCGTCACGATGGACGAACTGGATTATCGGGTGTCATATTCGGCCGACAGCGTGCGGGTCGTAAATATACGTCCGGCATCGCTTCAAAAGGCATTGTCGGTGCGTATAAGCGACATCAAAATAATCTCGGTGGGCGAGATTCCTTCATTCCCCGAGGCGGCTGTCGACAAGTCGGAACGTTTGGATTAGCCGCGGTATGTTGCGCATCGGAATAACGGGCGGTATAGGCAGCGGCAAATCTACTGTATGTCGTCTGCTTGAGGAGTCGGGCATATCGGTTTACGATTCGGATGCCCGTGCCAAAAGCCTCATGAACGACGATTCGGAGTTGCGCGAAGCTATTTCGGCCGAGTTCGGCGCAAAGAGTTACAACGACGAAGGTTTGGACCGCAAATACCTCGCATCCATAGTCTTTTCCGACCCCGAACGACTGAAACGTCTCGATGAAATCGTTCATCCGGCCGTGCGCAGGGATTTTCGGGCATGGTGCGGGAGTCATTCGGATGAGGTATATGTAGTTCTCGAGAGCGCCATTCTTTTCGATGCCGGTTTCGACGGCGAGGTGGATTGCACGGTGGCCGTAGTCGCTCCGCGCGAGCTGCGGATAGAGAGAGTTTGCAAACGTGACGATATGACTCCCGAAGAGGTGGAGCGACGCATTGCCCGACAGATGTCGGACGACGAATTGCGGTCGCGGGCCGACTATACGATAGTGAATATTTCGTTGGATTATCTCCGCAGCGATACGGAGCAGTTGGATAAGATGTTGAGATATGAAGCACACCGCAGAGCGATACGGAATTGATTTTCGGCAACCGTCGGTAATGGCGGTTGTGAATGTGACTCCCGATTCGTTTTATGCGGCGAGCCGCACTCCGCAGCGGGAGTTGATTGTCGAACGCGTGCGCAGTGCGATAGAGGAGGGTGCTGCGATAATAGATATCGGAGGCTATTCGTCGCGGCCGGGTGCCGGCGACGTTCCGCTGCAGGAGGAGTTGCGCAGAGTTCTGACCGGTATAGAGTGCGTGCGCGAACTCTCGAAGAGCATTCCGATTTCGGTCGATACTTTCAGGGCCGAGGTCGCGGCGAAAGCGGTAGAGGTCGATGACCGCATAATAATCAACGACATTTCGGCCGGAGAACTCGACTCCGACATGGTAAAGGTCGCTGCCGAATCGGGCGTTCCCTATATCGCCATGAGTATGCGCGGCACTCCCGCCACGATGGCGTCGATGTGCCGTTATTCGGATGTCGTGTCAGAGGTCGCCGATTATATGCGCCGCAGGAGCGAATATCTTATGGAGCAGGGAGTCAGTCGCGAAAACATACTGCTCGACCCGGGTTTCGGATTCGCCAAGAGCGTGGACCAGAACTATGAATTGCTCGGAGGTCTCGACAAGCTGTTCGCTTTGGGATTTCCGCTTGCGGCGGGAATTTCCCGCAAGTCGATGATATACAAAACACTCGGAACCGGACCCGAAGAGAGCCTTTTCGGGACTACCGCTTTGCATTGGGAACTGCTTCGCTGCGGAGTCACGCTGCTGAGGGTTCACGATACGCGGGCGGCGGTCGATACGATACGCATTTTTAATAAATTCAAATCGCTGAACGACAAATGATAAAAGCTGTTGATATTCACAAAAGCTTCGGCTCGCTCGAGGTATTGCGAGGAGTCTCTATAGAGGTTTCGCAAGGCGAAGTCGTGGCAATCACGGGAGCCAGCGGAGCGGGAAAAACTACGCTTTTGCAGATTTTGGGGACTCTTTCCCGACCCGATGCCGGACGGTTGGAGATTGCCGGCACCGATGTCTCGTCGCTCGACGACCGCGAATTGTCCCGATTCCGCAATCGGCATATAGGATTCGTATTTCAGTTTCACCATCTGCTGCCCGAATTTACGGCATTGGAGAATGTCGCCATTCCAGCATACATCGCCCGCACCGATAAGGACAAGGCCGAGGCTCGCGCCCGCGAACTGCTTGCCATGATGGGGCTTTCGGAGCGAATGTCGCATCGTCCGTCGGAGTTGTCGGGAGGAGAGCAGCAGAGGGTTTCGATAGCCCGTGCTTTGATGAACGAACCGTCGGTGCTGCTGGCCGACGAACCGTCGGGTAATCTCGACAGCCGCAATCGCGAAGAGATTCACCGTCTGTTTTTCGAATTGAGAGACAAACTTGGTCAGACCGTGGTTTTGGTTACCCACGATGAGAGCCTTGCCGCCACGGCCGACCGCAAAATAGTAATGAGTGATGGAATGGTCCTCTGAAATGCCCGCCGATGAATTGCGGGAGTTGCTTGAACGTCTGCATGACAAATACAACTGTCCGGAATTTGTCGAGAATGACCCGATAAGCGTTCCGTATGCATTCTCGTCGCGCGAAGACCGCGAGGTAGCCGGACTCTTCGCCTCGACGATAGCCTGGGGCAACCGCAAAGCCATAGTGAAGAGCGCACGCCGCATGATGCACTATATGGATGATGCTCCATATGACTTCGTATGCAACGCCACTCCGCGCGAGTTGGAACGACTCTCCGACTATGTACACCGCACATTCAACGGACGCGACTTTGCCGATTTCGTGGTTGCCGTCAAAGGTCTCTGCGAACGTTTCGGCGGCATCGGCCGCTTTGTCGAAAGCCGTTATGCCGAAACCGGTTCCATGGCGCAGGTGCTGTCCGATTTTCGTCGCGAATTTTTCTCTTGCGAACACGACAGTCATTGCGAAAAACATCTGTCGTCGATTGACAAAGGTGCCGCCTGCAAGCGTCTGAATATGTATTTCCGCTGGTTTGTCCGTCGTGACGGCCGCGGTGTCGATTTCGGAGAGTGGAGTACGATTCCCATGTCGGCATTGTATCTTCCTCTCGATGTCCATACGGGCAATATGGGACGCGCTCTCGGATTGCTGCGACGCAAACAGAGCGACTGGAAAGCTACGGTCGAGATTACCGAGTCGCTGAGACGTTTCGACCCCGAAGACCCTGTCCGTTATGATTTTTCGCTGTTCGGTGCCGGCATCGACGGCTTTTTGAAGCAGTAGTGCAGGCGGATATGTTCGCATTCAAGCAGTTCGTGGTCAGGCAGGGCGGTGCGGCGATGAAGGTCGGCACCGACGGAGTGCTTATCGGCGCTTGGAGCCGTATCCCCGACAACTGCCGCCGTATTCTCGACATAGGCGCAGGTACGGGTCTTATAGCCCTTATGGCCGCCCAACGTTCCGACTCTGCGCTTATAACCGCAGTGGAGTCCGATGCTTCGAGCGCTGCACAAGCTCGGGAGAATGCCGAAGCGTCGAAATGGAGCGACCGCATCGAGATAGTTCACTCCCGCATTCAGGACTACGCTCCCGAGTACGGATTCGATTTGATACTCTCAAATCCTCCTTTTTACGACGGCACGCTTACCTGCGGCGACACGGGCCGCACGATGGCGCGTCATACCGTTTCGTTGAGTTTTGCGGAGCTTGTCTCCTCTGCGGAGAGACTCCTTGCCGACGGAGGGCGTTTTTCGGTAATAGTCCCTGCGGAGAGTGCCGGACGGCTTGTTGCGGAGAGTTCGATGCATCTGGTGCGCCGATGCGATGTCCGTACCAAACCGCACGCCGCTCCAAAACGCACAATGCTCGAATTTTCGCCTCTGTTTACCGGCGCGGTCCGGTTCGAAGAACTTACGATAGGCGACGGTGCGGGCGGATATTCGGAGGAGTACAGGGCGCTGACTGCCGATTTTTATCTGAAAATGTAGCAAATTTCGCATCAAAAGATTAACTTTGCATAAAACGATATTCTGAATATGAAACGATTCCTTATTTCGATGGCGGTACTGACGGCAGTGGCTTCGGCATCCGCCCAGAACAGACCCATAGTCCGCACCGGCGTATTCGACCGCAACGGAGAGACCGTATTCTCGGAGCCGGCCAGTACGATTACGGTTGATCTTACCGTGGAACGCAATGAGATTATAACCGGACCCTATGCCCGCTATGCGCAAAAATATTTGGGCGTTCGCGCGCCGTTAAGCGATAAAACCACGTGGAGCATAACGGGAGCCTCGATATCCCTTGCAGGCGACGGGGTTGCGGCAGCTGCCGTACCGGCACAGAGCGAAAGCCGCACGGAGTTGCATTTCGGAACCGCACGCGAGTTCGCGCGTCTGTCGCCCGACCGCACCGATGCCCGTGCTTTGACGGCCGATGAAGCCGCCGCAGAGGCTGCCGATGCGATATTCTCGCTTCGCAAACATCGCATGGATTTGATTACGGGCGAAGCCGGCGAAAATGTATTCGGCGGCGGTCTGGAGGCTGCTCTCAAGACAATCGACGCATACGAAACGGCATATCTCGAACTCTTCTTCGGCAAACGTGCGGTAACTGCGGAAACGGTGCGTCTGACGGTGCATCCGAGCGGCGACAAGTTCGGATATGTGTTGTGCCGTTTCAGCGAGAAAGAGGGTATAGTTCCCTCCACAGACCTCTCGGGCGAGATGGTTATGCTGCGAATAGAGCCGTCGGGCGATACCTCATTGAAGTACATCCGCGAAGCGACCGAAAAGGATAAGTCGGCCGTAGAGTGCCGTGTAGCCGATTTGTCTACCTGCATTCTCTCGTGCGGAACGGAGGAGCTGGCCTCGGCAGTACTTCCGCTTTTCGAATACGGCCGTACATTGCGCGTGGCGAAGCAGTAATCCGCAACAGCTATGGACTACACCTCGCAGATGACCGCTTTACTGTCGGAATTGCGTCGCGAACGCAACGGTGAAGCGGCTGATTCGATGCGGTTCTATGGCAATGGCTGCGGTCTCAATCTCGGTGTCGCCATACATACCATACGAAGCATAGCGGGGCAATTCCCGCACGACCACGAGTTTGCCGTATATCTTTATCGTCAGGATGTGCGCGAATTGCGCATTGCTGCATTGTGGCTTGCGGAGCCGCACCGCGTAATGCCGGACTCGTTCAGCTTCTGGGAGTCGGGAATCATAAACTCCGAGATTGCCGAGCAGGCGGCGATGGCTCTTTTCAAAGGAGTGGAATGCGC
>JAFLRS010000055.1 GCA_022511355.1 Alistipes sp. | reverse complement strand
CGAGCATCTGCTCGACGAACTCCATCATCCATATGTAGTCCTTGTATGCCACATACAGCTCCATGCAGGTAAATTCGGGATTGTGCGTGCGGTCCATGCCCTCGTTGCGGAAGTTCTTGCCGAATTCGTACACGCCGTCGAAGCCGCCCACAATCAGACGCTTGAGATAGAGTTCGGTAGCTATTCGCATATAGAAATCTATGTCGAGCGCATTGTGGTGCGTGATGAACGGACGTGCCGAAGCTCCTCCGGGGATAGGCTGCAGGATGGGGGTTTCGACCTCGAGGTAGCCCCGCTCGTCGAAGAAGGCGCGCATGGTCGATATTATCTTCGCGCGCTTGACGAACACCTCGCGCACGGAAGGATTGACCGTCAAATCGACATAACGCTGACGATAACGCACTTCGGGGTCGGTGAAGGCGTCGAAGGTCTGACCCTCTTTCTCCTTAACGACGGGCAGCGGACGCAGCGATTTCGACAACACCGTGAATTTGCGGCAGTGTATCGAGAGTTCGCCCGTATTGGTGCGGAATGCGAATCCTTCGATTCCGAGGAAGTCGCCTATGTCGAGCAGCTTTTTGAATACCGTATTATAGAGTGTGGGATCGCCTTCGGGGCACACGTCGTCGCGGCGGATATACACCTGAATGCGTCCCGTGTGGTCCTGCAGTTCGAAGAACGACGCGCTGCCCATGATTCGGCGGCTCATCATTCGTCCGGCAATCCGCACTTCGGCGAAATTGCCCTTTTCGGGGTCGTAGCCGGCTGCGATTTCAGCGGCCGTGGCCGTCACATCGAAACGCGCTGCGGGATAGGGTTCTATTCCGAGCTGTCGCAGTTCCGCCAACGAGCGGCGTCGCAATACCTCCTGTTCGCTGAGTTGTTCCATATCTTGTCTTTTGTTTTGTTTTCCGTTAAATGCGCACAAAGATAGCTATTTTACGAGTATTTCGCTATTGTCGCCGCCGTTTTTTTGTACAGCGCGAACAAAGAACCTCCGGCAACCGCACCCACCGCAAGACCCAGAACGAGGTCTGCGGGATAGTGGCAGGCGAGATATATGCGCGAATAGCATATCAGGAGCGTTATGAATATCATCATCGCCGTGAAGAGCCGGTTGCGCAACTCGAGCGACGAATATACGGCCAGCGCTCCCACCGTGGCGGCATGAGCCGAGACCGTTCCGTAGGGTCCGTGGGCATACGACACCACGTGGACCATGCCCTGCAATGCGGGTTCGAACATCGGACGCGGACGCGGCGGGAATGACTCCCACACGTGTTTGAGCAGACCCGAATGTTTGAATATTCCGCACAGCATATCGGCCGCGCCCATGGCCACGCCCAGACACAACATGAATGCAAGACAGGTTTTCCAACCCTTTTTGTACCACACCCATGCGAATATGCCGATGTAGAGCGGAATCCACATGAGGACTCCCGAAACTGCGGTCATAACGGCATCGACGAAGGGTCCTCCGTCGAAATTGAGAGCCAGAAACAGCGGATGGTCGAAGGTGTACATTTCGGTATCAGTTGTTGCGGCGGTTGCCCATCACTATGGTAATATAATAGAGTACCGTGGCCACTGCCGAGAGAGCCGCCACCAAATAGGTGCGGGCAGCCCATCGCAGAGCCGTGCGTGCGCCGTCCAGTTCCGCTCCGGTCATTATCCGCTGACCCTCCATCCATTCGAGGGCGCGGTCCGAAGCGTTGTATTCGACCGGAAGCGTCACTATCGAAAATAGAGCGCTCATGGCTATAAGACCTATGCCTATCCAGCATACGAGTTCGTTTTGGGTGGCGCCCATAATCACGAGGCCGCCGATTACCACCCATGTGGCGATCTGTGACGAGAAGCTCACCACGGGGACCAATTTCGAACGCAGTTCGAGCGGAGCGTAACCCTGTGCGTGCTGAATGGCGTGTCCGCATTCGTGACAGGCGACGGCTATGGCCGCTACGCTGCGGCTCGAATAGACGGCATCGCTCAGATTGACCGTCATCGAACGCGGATCGAAGTGGTCGGTCAGATATCCGCCCACATGGGTAATCTTCACGTTGCGGATATTGTGGTCGCGGAGCATTCGTTCTGCGGCTTCGGCACCCGACATTCCGCCGGGCGACATCACCTTCGAATATTTGTCGAAGACCGATTGGAGTCTACGCTGCACGATGAATCCTGCGATGGCGATGACGATAATAAGAATAAATGCCTCGGAGGAGGTAAAGGTTCCGGAAATCCATTCGGATGCGGCATCGGAGCTTTGCAGAAGTGTTATCATAACGTTGTTAGTTTAATCGGTTTTGCGCAAAAAGTTGCGGTAAAAAATTTCAATCTGACAAAAATACGAAAAATTTGCGTTACTTTGCATAAAATTGCATCGAAGCGTGAATTTCGAATATTTCATAGCACGCGGATTTTCCCGTTCGCGCGGGGCGGGGCGGCCCAACATCATGATTCGTATCGCCTCGCTGTCGGTGACCGTAGGGGTTGCCGCCATGATTGTCACGCTTGCGGTCACGAGCGGTTTCGAACGCGAAATCGAAGCCCGGCTCACGGGATTCACGGGTCATGTACGCGTATCGGCTTCGGGAGTCTTCTCCTCGCGCGAGCAGATGTTGTTCGTGCGCGAAGAGTCGGCCGAACGCATTCTGCGCGAGACCGAAGGCTTCCGTTCGATGGACTCCTATCTGCAGAAGAGCGCGATAGTGAAGAGCGCCGAAGCGGTCGAAGGTCTGCTGCTCAAGGGCTATGACGGCGACGGAGGCGCATTTTTCGAACGCTGTCTGAGCGAAGGCTCCATGCCCCGCACGGGCGACTCGGTGCGATACAAGGATATTCTCATATCGCAGGTGACGGCCGACAGACTGGATGTGGGGACGGGCGACCGCATCGAACTGCTCTTTATAGACGAGGGTTCGGCCCCGCGCCGCGACCGTTTCACCGTCTCGGGAATCTACGCTTCGGGAATCGACGAATCGGACCGCCTGCTGGCACTGACCGACATCCGCAACATACGTCGGCTTACCGACTCTTCGAATCCGGCTCTTTTTGCGGGCGGAATGCCCTCGTCGAAGAGCTGCGAAGAGGTGGTTTCGGGCTATGAGGTGCTGCTCGACAGATTCGGACGCGCCGAAGAGTATGCCGACAGCGTGAACGAACATCTCTTCTATGACGACGATGTGGAGACTCCGCTCGCCGCCGAGAGCATACGCAGCATCTATCCCGCAGTCTTCGACTGGCAGAACACCCACGACGTGAATGCGGCCGTCATCATCGCCCTGATGCTGGTCGTGGCGTTGTTCAACACCGTATCGGCTCTGCTCATCATGGTACTCGAACGGACGCGCAGCGTGGGCGTGCTGAAGGCTCTGGGCACCGGCAACCGTTCGCTGCAGGGAATATTCATGTGGCGTGCGGTCTTTGTCGTGCTGCGCGGAGTGGCGGCGGGCGACATAGCCGGCATCGGTCTGTGCTTGGCGCAAAAACTGCTCCACATCATCAGGCTCGACCCGTCGGGCTACATACTGGCCGAGATGCCGGTACACATCGCATGGTGGCACATTCCGCTCATCGATGCGGCAGCCGTGGCGGTGATAACGGCAGGTCTGCTCATACCGGCCCGCATAGTATCATCCATACATCCCGAAGAGGCGGTAAGATACGAATAATTGTTATCTTTGCATCGTGAAACCCTACGATTCCATACGCGACAAAAAGAGTCAGATAAGGGCCATGTTCGACAACATAGCCCCCACGTATGACCGTCTGAACCACATCATGTCGATGAATATCGACCGTTTGTGGCGTCGTCGTGCGGTGACTGCGGCAGTGCGGCACGGAGGCAGCGACATTCTGGATGTGGCTACGGGTACGGGCGACCTTGCGATAGAGCTTGCGCGCAGGATGCCCGAGGCCCGAATCTGCGGAGTCGATTTGTCGGCCGAGATGCTGAAGGTCGCCGAAGCCAAGTTCGCGGCGCGCGGAATGGCGGAGCGAATCTCGCTGTCGCAGGGCGAAGCCGAACATCTGGAGTTCGCCGACGGAACTTTCGATGCGGTGACCGTGGCCTTCGGGGTGCGCAACTTCGAGGATATAGAGGGCGGACTGCGCGAAATGCGGCGGGTGCTGAAGAGCGGCGGAATGTTGGTGGTTCTCGAACTTTCGACCCCTTCGGGCGGACTCTTCGGGGCTGCATACCGGCTCTATTCGCACATCGTGCTGCCGAAGGTGGGAGGTTTGGTCTCCAACGACGGCAAAGCCTACGAATATTTGCCCGCTTCGGTAGACGAATTTCCCTCTCCCGAACGTTTTACCGATATGATGCGTGCTGCGGGATTCGACCGATGCCGCGCCCGCAGTCAGAGTTTCGGAACGGCAACCATATATACCGGACTTAAGATATGAAACTGAAAAGAGCCGAATATGCGGTCATGCTGGCCGCGGCGATGCTGACGGTTGCGGGATGCAACCGCAGCCGGAAGAACGCCGGCGAAAAAGAACAGTCGGCACGAACGGAGGCCATAACTGCGGCCGGCACGGATTCCGAATCGGATGCGGCTGTGATTTCGGAGTCGGCGGCTGCGGGTTCGAAATCGGCTGCTGCGGGCGGCAAACTCCGATTCGAGAGATTCGAGGGAGCGAAAATGAACGGTCTCACCTCGTTCGAAGTGCGTCTGCGGCTTACCAACTCGTCGCGATACGAAATGCAGCTCGAATCGGGACGCATAGAGCTGTATTACGGTTCGGCGAAAATAGGTTCCGTAACCGCCGACGAACCCGTGTCGCTGCCCAAACGCACCACCGCCGTCGTGACGCTACCCATGTCGTTCAAAATCGACAACCCCATAACCGCCCTGAGCGCCTACAACAAACTCACGCGCGGAGAGATAGACAAAATGAAGATTTCGCTTCGGGCGACCGTCAGCGCCGGCGGACGCACGCAGAACATCGAACAGGACGACATTCCGCTTTCGCAGGTGCTGTCGCTGGTCGGAATCGAAGCCGAAGCTCTGCCTGAAATGCTCAAACACTGAAACCTATGATGCGAAAAATTATCTTTTTAACGCTTGCGCTGCTGTCGTGCCGCGCATTGCCGGCCCAGAACCGCAGGATTCCTGCCGTAAAGGAGCGTCTTTCACGATACGAGACGGGAGCCAACGGCCGTTCGGCCCGTGTGGAGGTCCGCGAGGCGGAGGGTGCCGCCGAAGCGGTGCGCCGCGGTGAGAGCGGAGCCGTGCAGACCGTGAACGGATTCCGTATCGTGATATTCTTCGACAACAGCTCTTCGGCCCGCTCCGAAGCCGAACGCACCATGGCCGAATTCGCCGCCGCCTACCCCGACGTGCGGTGCGACATCCGCTACGAAAACCCCTACTTCAAGGTGCTGGCGGGCAACTGCGTCAATTCGGAAGATGCGGTGATTCTGTTGGGCAGGGTGCGGTCGTCGTTCCCCGAAGCCTACATCACGCGCGAAGAGATGCCGGCAAGCAGCTTCATAACCCCCAAACTCCCTGAACCCGAGATTGAAGAGATACTGCCGCACACCGAAAATATCATCATTCCGGCCATATAAAAATCTCTGCGGAGAAAAATATTGTTAAAATTTGTTAAAAAATTACCGATTTTTTTGTTTTTTATCGGCAAAGCACGTATATTTGCAACACCATTAGGTGTTTAACGTTAAACAAGAAGAAACCATGAAAAAGATTTTTGCAATTGCAATGTTGTTCGCTGCGGCTTCGATGGTAGCTTGCTGCGGTACGAACGGAAAGAAGGCAGAAGAGAAGAAGTGTTGCGAGCAGACCGAGTGCTGCGAGGCTGAAGGCGAATGCTGCGGATGCTGCGAGGCAGAGGCAGAGGTCGAGGCTGAAGCAGAGGTTGAGGCTGCTACCGAGCTTTCCGCTCAATAGTCTTGCCGACGAAAAGGCGGATGCCGCGACGATGCGGCCGCCGCTATTCTGACAGGTTCGGAACAACTGCTGTTCCGAACTTTTTTTGTGCGGAAATTTTTGTATATTTGCGGAACGAACCGGCCGTAAGGCCGAGGTTCGTTTTTTCGGAAAGACGCAATGATAGACATTCACGCCATAGACACGTTGGTGCGCGGATTCTGCGTGGGACTGGCCGCTTCCATAACGGTGGGTCCCGTGGCGGTTCTGTGCATACAGCGGACCTTGAGCAAGAGCCGCAGTGCGGGTCTGGCATCGGGAGCGGGCGTCGCCTGCGCCGATACGATGATGGCCGTAATCGCACTCTTCTTCTACTCGATGCTCCAGTCCAGCATCGAACAGTATGCGGCGCTGCTGCGCGTCGGCGGCGGAATCTTCGTAATCATCGTGGGGGTCTACATCTTCTTCCAGAACCCCGTTCCCCAGATACGGCGCAACCGTGCAGGCAAAAGCTCGATGGTTCAGGATTTCATCTCGATGTTCTGGTTCACGTTGGCCAACTTCGTGGTGGTGATACCCTATCTGCTGGCATTTTTCGCAATGTTCAGCGTGGGTGCGGGATTCGAGGAGTCCGACATTCCCTCGGTACACCGCGGACTGAGAATCATTACCGGATTCTTCGGCGGAGCGCTTACGTGGTGGGTGGCCCTCACCTCGACAATCAGTCTTTTCCGACGACGGTTCCGTCCGCGCCATATGCTGGCAATCAATCATATAGCCGGCATAGTCATTTCGCTGCTCGGAGTCTACACCGTCCTCTCCACCTTCATAAACGTTATGCCTCATGGAATGCACTGACACCAAGAAAATCATAATAGCCGTGGACGGATTCTCCTCCTGCGGCAAAAGCACCTTCGCCAAGGCCATAGCCGCCGAATTGGGCTACATTTTCATCGACACGGGGGCCATGTATCGTGCCGTGACGCTCTATGCGCTCGACCACGGAGCCATACGTTCGGGGATAGTGGATGACGACGCCGTGAAACGCACGCTCGCCGACATTGTCATCGATTTCCGCTTCAATCAGGCCCGCGGAGCCAGCGACATCTACGTGAACGGCGATTTGGCCGAGGGACGCATACGCACCATCGAGGTGAGCAACTGCGTGAGTGCCGTGAGTTCGATACGCGAGGTGCGGGAGAAGTTGGTGGCCATGCAGCAGCAGATGGGCCGCAAGCGCGGCGTGGTGATGGACGGACGCGACATAGGCACCGTGGTCTTTCCCGATGCCGAACTTAAAATCTTCATGACGGCCGACCCGCACGTAAGGGCCGTGCGCCGTTACGAGGAGCTGCGCGCCAAAGGCGACGATGTTTCGCTCGAGGAGATCGAGGAGAATGTAATCTCGCGCGACAAGGCCGACATGACGCGAGCCATTTCGCCGCTGCGCAAGGCCGATGACGCCATAGTTCTCGACAACAGCGCCATGAGCGTCAGCGAACAGATGGAGTGGTTCCGCGAGCGTTTCCGCGAGGCGGTGTCACGTTAGCACGAAGGCGGCCGATGCGCATCGAAATCGATAAAAATTCGGGATTCTGTTTCGGGGTGGTCCGTGCGATTACCGAGGCCGAACGGGCTTTGTCCGAGGGAGGAGAGGTCTGTTCGCTCGGCGACATCGTACACAACCGCATCGAAGTTCAGCGTCTGGAGCGGATGGGTTTGCGCACCGTGTCGCACGGGGATATAGCTTCGCTCAAGGGGTGCCGTCTGTTGGTGAGGGCGCACGGAGAACCGCCGGCTACATTCGCCGCGGCACGTGCGGCGAGCATCGAGGTCATCGACGCCACCTGTCCCGTGGTAGCGAAATTGCAGGAGCGTGTGGTGCGTGCGCACCGCCGCATGGAGAGGTGCAACGGTCAGGTGGTTCTCTTCGGAAAACGCGGTCATGCCGAGGTGGTGGGTCTGACGGGTCAGGTCGCACGCGAGACCGCAGTGGTCGAGAATGAAGAGGATTTGCAGGCGCTCGATTTTTCGCGTCCCGTGCATTTTCTGTCGCAGACCACCTGCAGCGTCGGGATGTTCGAGCGGCTGTGCCGGATTCTGGAGTCGCGCCTCGCCGACGGTATGCTGACCGTCGAAAACACGATTTGCGGACGGGTCTCCTCGCGCGAACACGGATTGCAGCAGTTCGCACGCAGTTTCGACGCGGTGATTTTCGTCTGCGGACGCAAATCGAGCAACGGCAAGGTGTTGTTCGAGGTGTGCCGCGCGGCAAATCCGCACACACGCAACATCGAAGAGCCTTCGGAACTGCGTCCCGAATGGTTCGCGGAAGCGGATTCGGTCGGCATCTGCGGAGCCACATCCACCCCTCTGTGGCTGATGGAAGATGTCAAAAAGGCGATTGAAAATATGAAAAAATAGCTGAAAATGGGAAAAACATTCGTTTACATAAAGAGGTCATTAAAATTTTTGGTCGCGCTCGTCGTTCTTTATGCGGCGGCCATGTGGATAATGTCGGGCATGGGTCTGACGCTGCTCACTCCGCGCGAAATGGCCATGAATCTGCTCATGAGCCGTCGGGGCATAATTCTCACGGCGGCGGTGCTGATATGGGCGGCCGTCTACCCCAAAGTAGGATTCGTGGTGCGGCAGGTCGAAGCCGACATCGACGAAGACCGCGAACGCATCGCCAATGCCTTCATTCGTTCGGGCTACGTGCAGACCCGCGACGAAAACGGTATTCTCACATTTCGGGCGGCCAATCCCTTCAGGAGGCTGCGGCTGCTGTTCGAAGATGAGATACGGGTGTCGCGTCAGGGTCGGACGGTGGTGCTCGAGGGCATACGCCGCAGTGTGGCCGAGGTGGAGATGAGATTGAAAACTTATATGCAGAATGCAAAACGGAATGAAGATTAAAAACAGCATAACGACCTTATGTGCGGTTGCCGTATCGGCCGCCGCGCTCTTCGTGTGCGGTCAGCGCAACGACTTCGGTCTGGGCCGCAACATGGAGCTTCTGGTGAACATGATGCGCGAACTGGCGGTGAATTACGTCGATCCCGTTTCGGCCGACGACCTCATGGCCAACGCCGCCGAAGGCATGGTGAGCCGTCTCGACCCCTATACCGAATATCTTTCGGAGGAGAGCATGAAGAGTTTCGAACAGGTGGCCACGGGCAAGTACGGAGGCATAGGAGCCATAATCCGCAAACGCGGAGATTGGGTGGTGATATCGGAACCGTACCGCGATTCGCCTTCGGACCGCGCGGGACTCAAGGCCGGCGACAAGATTACGGCCATCGACGGCCGCGACGCCCGAAACCTCACGACCGAAGAGGTCAGCAGCCGTCTGAAGGGCGACCCCAACACCTACGTGAAGGTGACGGTCGAGCGTCTGGCCGACGGAGAGAGCGTCACGCACAACATCAAACGCGAACGCATTTCGATTTCGGGCATCACCTATTCGGGCTGGGCGGCCGAGGGAATCGGAATCATAGCCCATGCCGACTTCTCCGAAGGATGCTACGACGATATGCGTGCGGCGATAGAGCGTCTGCGCGCCGAAGGCGACCTTCAGGGTCTGATTCTCGACTACCGCAACAACGGCGGAGGTTCGCTCCCCGAAGCGGTCAAGATTTTGTCGCTCTTTCTGCCCAAAGGCACCGAAGCGGTGACCATGAAGGGTCGCGCCGAAGAGTCGAACCGAATCTACAAAACCCCCTACGAACCTCTGCTGCCCGACGTGCCTCTGGCGCTGCTCATCAACGGCAATACGGCTTCGTCGTCGGAGATTGTCACCGGCTCGCTGCAGGACCTCGACCGAGGCGTGCTGCTCGGCACCAAAAGCTTCGGCAAAGGATTGGTTCAGAGTACGATTCCCATAGGTTACGACGCCTATGTGAAGATGACTACGGCAAAATATTACATTCCGTCGGGACGCTGCATTCAGAACATCGACTACTCGTCGCACGACGACAACATCCGCGAGGTTCCCGATTCGCTGGTGCGCGAATTCGCCACCCGCAACGGCCGCAAGGTCTACGACGGCGGCGGAGTGATGCCCGATGTGAAGAGCGACCCCGAATACATAAGCCGTTTCGCGCTGATAGTCTATGCCATGGGCTTCATCGACGAGTTCTGCGACGAATATATGCGCGCGCATCCCGACCTCAAAGCCGACAGCCGCACATTCGCTCTTTCGGATGAGGATTACGAATCGTTCATCGACTTCATGAAGGGCCGCGACGTCCCCTACACCTCCGACACCCGCCGCGCATTGGAGCGTCTGCGCACGGCGGTGGAGGCCGACAAGTATACCGACCGTTACGGCGAACTGCTGACACAGATGGAGTCGCTGCTCGACGACGATACCGCCGGACACCTCCGAACCTACCGCAAGGAGATTGCCGAAAGCATAGAGTCCAATATAGTTACGCGCTGCAACTACTCGTCGGGAGCGGCAGAACGGGCCTATGCACGCGACAAAACGGTAGCCGAAGCGGTGGAGCTGCTGCGCGACGGCGAGCGTTACCGCACCATACTCGAACAGCAGGACACGGCAAGAAAATAGTCCCCGTATGAAGTTGCATATGCCCAAAATATGGTCGTTCCGCAATCGCGTGGCGATGCTCTCGGCAGGAGTGCTGCTGGTTGCGCTGTCGGTGTTCTACACGATGCGCATGGCCCACAGCCTCAGCGAAAAGGAGCAGCACGACGTGGAGTTGTGGGCACGCGCCATGGAACGTGTCAATCGCGACGCCATGGGCGACTATATGCGCGACCCGCTCATCGCCAACATCATCAACAACCGCAACAACATCCCCTTCATCATCACCGACGAGAATCTGC
>JAFLRS010000054.1 GCA_022511355.1 Alistipes sp. | reverse complement strand
ATGCCGATGTGGAACTGTTCGAGGAGCTGGGCTACGACGACATTCTGTGGATAGACATGATAACTCCCTCTATCAAGGAGCAGAAAGCCGTGGAGAAGTTCATGGAGATAAGCCTTCAGACACGGCAGCAGGTGGAGGAGATCGAATCGACCTCGAAGTACTCCGAGACCGAAACGGCCATAATTTCGAACTCGAACTTTTTCATTCCGACGGGCGAGAGTTTCGTAGTGGAGCCGGTGTCGTTCATCATTTCTAACGAGGGCGTACTGGTATCGGTGCGCAATGCCGAATTCCGCACCTTCCGCGAGGCCGAGAAGCGTCTTCAGATGAACTATCGGAGCTATTCGACGGGTTATCACATCTTCATTTCGCTGTTGGAGGTTCGCATCGACTTCGATGCCGACCTCGTGGAGATGGTGGCCAAACAGGTATCGTCGCTGAGCAAGGACATCAACACCGAAGACTCCATCGACAAGGAGGTAATCCACCGCATCAACACCTTGCAGGAGAGTACGATGGTGCTGCGCGAGAATATCTTCGACCGTCAGCGCGTGTTGTCGGGCATTCTGCGCAGCGAGCGTTTCCCCAACGACATCTATCCCCGACTCCAGCTCATGATTAAAGACGTCAATTCGCTTATCAATCATGCCGATTTCAGTTTCCAGCGTCTGGACTACATTCAGGATGCGGCATTGGGTCTTATCAACATCGAGCAGAACGAGATTGTAAAGATATTTTCGGTGGCGGCGGTGGTGTTTCTGCCGGCAACGCTTATCGCGAGCATCTACGGCATGAACTTCAACGTGATGCCCGAATTGCAATGGCAGCTTACGCTGGCCAACGGTTATCAGCTTCCGTTGGGATATATGTTCGCCATATTTTTGATGCTGCTGTGTTCGGGTCTTACAATCTGGTATTTCAAATACAAGAAGTGGCTTTAGCGTCGTTCCGCGCGCATAAAAAAAGAGGTGTCTTTGCTTGTGAGCGAAGACGCCTCTTTTCGTTTCAGTGAAAATCTTCGGCGAAGAGACTCCAGCCGCGTGCGACGGTCGTCCGGTCGGCGTGCTGTCCGTTTTCGAAGAGCGAGATTGCACATACGACGGCCGTCATTGCCGTGCGGTCGAGGGTGTCGAGCTGTTTGTCGGGGTCGATGCCCGAATGCTGCGCCACGAAGAGAGTATATCGGCGGGTATCGTTTTCGTCGGGCGGTGCATAGCGGGCAATCATCTGCCGCAGAGTGCGGCAGGCGTGTCGTCGGGCGTAGGTGTGCAGCAGCACGAATATGGCCCGATAGCCCCATTCGAGGGAGTCGAACTGACGGAATTGCGGGTCGGCGGAGGGGCGTATTTCGCCTTTGTAGCGGACGCCGGAGAGTCGGATATTCCCCGGATTGCAGTTTCTGAGTCCTCGCGGAGTCATGACCTCACCTCCTTTTCGATTTGTCGGTCCACGAATTGCCGCAGTCGTTCGAAGAGAGGTCCGTCGGAGATTCGCGAGGCGTTTTCGAGGAAGGACCACAGTTCGACTCCGCAGGCGAAGCCGGTGAACATTTTGGTAAGGTTGAGCGAGACGAAATCGAGAACGCAGCATTCGAGCATCCACATCATGGCGACGGCGGCGGCGAGGAATCCGGCTTTGCGGACGGTTCGCCATGCATCGCGGCTGCGGAAGAACCACGGCGAGCCTGAACGTCGGGCTTCTGCGCGGTCGGCGGCCACCCCCGAGATGAAATCGGCGGCCACGAACGACATTGCGCAGAGTATGGCGGGAGCTGCGGGAGCGAAGAGCGAAAGGATGCCGGCCAAAGCACCGCTAACGCATTTGCAGAAAGCCTCCATCGGTCGAGCAGCGGTTGAGGATGTTGTCTTCGGGGCGGTACTCGGGATAATCGCTCCGATTGAGTTCGAGATGGTCGCTCAGACGGCGTTGCAGTGCGCGTGCTTTGCGGAGTATGGATTTGCGCAGGTCGAGGAGCTGCTGCCGTTCGGCGGGCTGGCAGAACTCCGAACGCGGAACGACGGTTCCGAATCGTCCGGAGCGCACGTCGGTGACGGCCTGCATCCCCAATCGCGTGAAGAGAGCCGCTACCGGAGCCGCATATTCGTCGCGCAGGAGCGGATACTCTCCCTCGAGCATTTTGCGGTAGAGCTGTCGTCCGGTTACGGGCACCACGTAACGCTCTTCGGCTACGGCTATGTCGGCCGGCGATACGGCCGAAGCGGGCATATATTCGGTCTCGGCGAAGGCCAGTTCTATGACCTGTTGCGCCGTTGTGAGAATCTGTTCCATGTTTGTCAGTCGATGCTTTTGAGGTTGTACCGCGCCAGTTGCGCCACATAGAGATTCTGGTCGGGGTCTTGGGGGTCGTAGTCGAGACCTTCGTCGCGACGCGCTTCCCAAATCTTCATGTATAGACCTTTGGAGTGGGTGGGCGGTTTGTTGATTATGCCCAGCGACGACGAATCGATGCGAGCCGTATCGCGCAGAAGCGTGAGTACGGGTTCCATCAGATCGGCCTGTTCGCCGAGGATTACGGTGTTGAGGGCCACCTGATATTCGTGCAGAATGCGGTCGGCATTGAATCCCGACGCGTAGTCGAGACCGCTGAGCGAACGGAACCACGAATGCGCGATTACGATGTCGGAGGTGGCTTGGTCGTGCAGTTCTTTCCAGTCGCCGTCGTTGGAGGAGGTTATGGGGATGAAGCGCGAATTGTCGTTGGACGAGCCGTCTTTCATCACGAACATTATCTGTCCCGGATTGCCTGCGAACTTCTCTTCGGCCATGCGTGCAATGCGTTCGGCCTGAGCTTCGTCGGTTGCGGCGTCGTCGAGAACCATCACGCCCGAGAGCTGGAATGAATTGTCGAGTCGCGAGATGTTCCAGCGGTCGGTTTTGTAGGCTATGGCCGAGACTCCGAATCCGGCTATGTAGGTAGGCACGCCGTAGTGCGTGAACATGGGTTCGTAATCCTTGTAGTGGATTATGGAGCGGAGAGTTCCGTCGTTGCGGCTTTCGAATGCGGGGTATACGGGCAGCGTTACGGCTTCGTCGGCGCGGAATCGGCTCCAGTCGTGATGCAGGATTATGTGTGCATCGTCTTTGGCGACGCGGCAGCGCGAGGCGTCCTGATGATATATTGCGAGGAAGGAGTGTCGGGGGTCGGTGACCACTTCGAGGAAGGCGTTGCCGAAGAGCGACTTGTCGAAGGCCAGACGGTTGAGTACCTGCCTCAGAGTTTCGCCCCGTCCGTTGGCGCATTCCACGAAGTGAGCGAGCATTCGGTTGTCGGGGTCGTAGTTGAAGCCTTTGCCCGAGATGTAGTCGGCTTTGTCGTTGATGATACGCCGATGCGTTGTGGAGCGTCGCGACATGAGTGCGAGAGCTGCGGGGAAGAGATTGTCGTCGCCCCACCGCCAGAAGGTTTCATTGGAGAGGCAGGGTTTGCCGAGAGCTATGTAGGGGTCGTTTTTGTTGGCTGCGGCGGTGACTGTTGATTTTGATTTTACCTTTGTCATGGTTCGTTTGTGAATGGTTGGAGTGTTGCGGCGAAGGCCGTGTCGGCCGATTCGAGCAGCAGTCTGATTGCGGGTTGGTCGGCAGGTTTGCGTCCCGAATCGACTGTTATGGAGAGTATTCGCAGAGGCTGTTCGATGCCGAAACGTCGTGAGACGCCGAGGAGCAGTTGTCGTCCGTCGTTGAGTCTGACGAAGGCGGTCAGTCCGTGAGCTGCGGCCTCTCGGGCGAATTGCGGACTGAGCCATGCTTCGGCGAGATTGCGGTCGGCGGTGAGGCTGAGCGAGTGAGTAACGACGGGGAAACCGTTTCGTGCGTCGAGCGTTTCGACGAGCGATGATTCATCTTCGATGAGTCGGCAGTGCATGACGGCTGCGGGGTCGGCCAGACGGAGCAGCGAGCAGTGCGGGATGGAGCCGCTGTCATCGAATTGCACTTCGAGCAGATTTGCGGCGGAGGTCAGAGCGGCCTCCGCCACCCCGCCTGCGGGTTTGAGGCAGACGGGGCTTCGGGGGTCGGCAGTCATGGTATGAGAGCTTATGGCCGCGCGGATTTAGGCTTTGTATCCGAAAGAGAGGAGTGCGGGGTCGATGACGGTGGCGCCGGCGAGGAATACGGCACGCTGACGGTTCTCCATTTCGTCGGGGTTGTACCACATTCTGACTTCGGTTTCGGGCGAGTCGGCGGTATTGACGGCGAGGACGAGATTGCGGCGGTCGCTGAGCATACAGATGCTTTTGGGGAGGTCGGTTTTCTTGAGTTCGTCGCCCACGCCGATGTTGATGACGGGAATGCCGTGATAGCAGAGCGAGAGTCGTCCGTCGGCGAGTTCGCGGTAGGCGTTGTCGCCCGATTTGGAATCGAGATAAGCTTCGTAAGCTTCGTAGACGTCGGCGGTCACGAAGTATGCGAGCTGACCTTCGTCCTTGTAGGAGCGGAGGGTGTGGCTTGCGGCCTTCCACACGCCGTCGAGGATGTCGATTACGGTTTTGGCCGAGATTTCGCCTGCGATGTTGTAGGAGCCTGTTTCATCCTCTTCGGTGGCGGCGTTGTAGGCGGTTTTGAGTATGCCGTCGAAGGTGTTGTAGGGCGAGGAGCCTTCGAAATCGCCGAGCCACATGGTCATGCGCAGACTTTCGGCTACGGCCTTTTTGAAGAGTTCGGTTTCGGCGGCTTCGAGGGTGGTCCCGCTGAGGTCCTGCATATTGACGCCGCCCTGATTTACAATCTGTTCGAAGACCAGCGAGAAGTAGTCCGAAGCCGAGAATGCGGTTTCGGCCTTGACTCTTTTCATGGGGATGGTGCAAACCTTTTTGGTGTTTTTGTCGCCGCCCTGCCAGCCGTTGGTGTAGGCTTTGAGGACGTTTCCGGCGGGGCTCCACAGATGCACGGTGGTAGGCATGGGCATATTGTAGATTACGCGGATTCCGAGTTTTTCGGCCGAAGCGCCGGTGAATACGGGTCGGAAGAAGATTTCTTCGAGTTCGCGGCCCGAGTAGGTTTTAGGATTCTGAATAAGTCCCATAGTGTTGAAGATTTGAGTTGTGTTGATGTTGATAAGTTGATGGTTTTCAGCTCTGCGGAGGATTCTCTGCGGAGCCGGTTTGTTCACTTTTCGGTGGAAATTTGTTCATGATTTGTGGAAACTCTATTGATAAGTTCCCTTTTCGTGTCTATTTCGTGTGGACAAGGCGTCGGTTGCGCCGCGTGTCCCGACCGCGGAATATCGGTCGAAAGAGTGTTGAAAGATTGTCGGATATGTGTTGAAACTACCTTGCGAACGAACGCGCGTCGGAGAGGTAAGCCTCCTCGTTGGAGGAGATTCGGCGGAGGTCGCAGAGCGAGGGGTCTTCGGCGGGGAGTACGGCCGAGGGGGCGGCTTTTTTCTGACCTTCGTCGAAGGCGATGGCCGACTGCGTGTCGGCTGCGGCCGAGGTTGCGGGGATTTGCGGTTCTCCGAAGTGGAGGATGTTGCGGTCGTCGGAGGGGAGCGGAGTCGGGTTGTCGGCCATGCGTGCGGCGACGGCGGCTTTCAGACGCATCCATCCCCGCGCGAGCGGATTTTCGGACTCTGTTTTCGAAGGTTGTGCCGGTTGGGTTTCTTCGCCTATGATGAGGTCGGCGAGTCCCGATTCGACGGTTTCGGCGGGCGAGAGCCATCGTCCGTCGCCGTTGTTTTCGGCCATGAGTCGTGCGAAGTCGTCGGCATTGCCTCCGGAGCGTGCGGCATAGAGTTCGGCCAGACGCAGGTCGGTTTGTCGGAGCATATCGGCTTTGGCTTCGAGTTCTTCGGCATTGCCTTCGGCGGCGCAGCTCGACCGGTGTACGAGGTAGAGGGCATTGGCCGAAATCATGCGGCAGCCTTCGGAGGCGGCCTGTGCGATGACGGTTGCGGCCGAAGCGGTATAGCCGAAGCATCGGGTGGTGATGCGTGCGGGCAGCGAGCGCAGGGCGTCATGAATGAGCAGGGCATCGTTCACGTCGCCGCCCGTGGAGCGGATTTCGACCACCACCTCCGAGGCTTCGATTTCGGCTATTCGGTTCACGGTTTGGCGGAACTTTTCGTAGGTAGCCACTCGCGAGGAGGGCTCTTCGAACTGCCACTCTTCGGGCACTCCGATAATGCCTTCGATTTCGACGGTGCAGAGTTCGGCCGAATTGCGGATTGTGATTTTCGAGTTGTCGGTCATAAGTTGTTTGTAAATGTTTTTTTCAGATTTCTTTGTTGTAAATAAGGTTTCGCACTTTCTGATAGGAGCAGCAGAGCATTTCGGCCACCTGCACCATTGCCAGACATCGCGGACGGCCTTTGCGGGCGAGTCGTTCGACTTCGTTGCGTGCGAAGAGGGCTTCGGCGGCGCGACGGTCGATGAGACCTCGTTTTGCGAGGAGGTCGAGAGTCTGGATGCCCGACATCTGTTCGGCCAGAGGGTCGAGCGAAGCTATAAGGGTTCGGGTTTGCGGAATCATAGTGTTTTGCTGCTTTTGAGGAATGTACATTTTACGGTTGCTTTGTCGGGGTCGTAGCCCTCTATCGAACGCAGAGTCCAGAGAGCGTCGGAGGCATTGCCGTCGGGGTCGAGTCGGTACAGCGACCTTACGGAGGGCATTTCGGGGTTGCAGGCGGTGAGCGAGGCTATCTCTTCGGGGAGCAGATGCAGATTCACGGTGAGAATCATGCCCTGCGACTCTTCGAGTGTTTGCCGGTCGCGGAACGAATGCAGTCCGGTGACGCCGTTGCGGTCTTCGAAGCAGAGTCCGAACGGGTCGGTGTTGTCGTCGCCCGCGAAGTGGAAGGCGGCCAGAGGATAGTGGTTTTCGGCGAACGGCGTGCCCCATGTTTCGTTGCGGGCGAGCGGCCTCAGTCCGGCATAGATTACTATGCGTGGCGAGAAGTTCGAAGCCATATTGTCGTCATCGTAGTCGTCGTTGTCGCGAATCTGCATTATGGCCGCCGAACGGGCACCGTAGAGTCCGCTGCATTCGCTTGCGGTGGGCGAGAATATCGGATTGAGGCTGAAGTGTTCGCCGTCGAGCGCCGCTCGCGAATCGGGCTGCACGGTGTATCGTCCGAGTCGTGTGGAGTTGCGGTTGTTGAATGCCGTGACTGCGGCGTCATCCTCGCCGTAACCGAGCGTCAGGGTTTCGTGGAGTTGGAATGCGGGGTCGGAGAGGAGGATTTCGCTGTCGCGGTCGATGCGGTCGCTCCAGTCGGTGACGGGGCCGTCGAAGAACGAATCGTAGGGTTCGACGAAGACGGTTTTGGAGAGTTCGTCGGTGCAGAACCGGAGGTTGAACATCTGACCGAGGGCCTCCAGCAGCTGACTCTGGCGAATCTCGCCCGACACCACGTCGGAGAATGTGATTTCGGAGCCGTAGCCTGCCGCGTCGGAGAAGAACGGCCGCATGAAGGTTCGTTCGAGCAGTTTGAATTTCATGCCGGCTTCGGCGCCTCCTATGTAGAAGTCGGAGAAGTACCGTGTTTGTCCCGCCTCGAGCCGTTCGGCCGGAATGCGTACTCTCACCTCCACTTCGGTCTGTCCGGTTTCGGTGACGTATCCGCCGTAGAGAGCCCAGTCCTCGTCGCAGGCGGTGAAGTTGCCGGTGGCCGAAGCCGAACGCAGCAGACGCAGCGAAGTTATGGAGGAGCCTGCGGGCATGGTTACGGGGGTCATGCGGGCCGTGGTTGTGAGCAGCAGTTTGCTTACGCCGTCGACGGTTGCCATCAGCACGTAGTGATACCCGCTGCGGGGTTCGAAGATTGCGAGTTTGTAGGAGTACTGGGGCCGCGGTTTGGAGCGATGGTCTTCGAATCGGTTTTCGAGCGTGAGGGGGATGGTGTTGCCGTGTCCGAGGTAGAGGGTGTCGAATCCCGAGAGGGCGGTTCTCGAGGCTATGCGGTAGTCGGTGACGTAGGCTATCGAGAATTCGAAGCCGACGGTGACGGCCGTAACGGGTCGGAAGGCGGCGATTCCCGATTTTTCGTCGATGTAGAAGCAGCCGTTGTTGGAGAAGAAGCCGGTGGGCGCGGGTACTCCGTCGGAGTCGGGCAGATATTCGCTCACGGTATCGACTATATTGCCTGCCGAGTGAGTGAGTTCGGCGGGCGAGAAGTGAACCCGTCCCGAGAAGTCGGCGGTTGCGGAGGCGTCGGAGGTGCGTCCTGCGAGGAAGTTCATGGCTCGTTTTTGTGCGGCGGTGTCTGAGGAGGCGTAGGTTCCGCTGATGTAGAGCGAGCGGAAGGGTTCCGAGGAGAAGAAACGGCTTTCGAGATGATAGCCTGCATTGTCGAATATGGCTTCGACGAGGGCGGGCACCGAAATGAAAGGCCAGTAGTCGTCGGGGGTTATGACTCGCTGCGGCGGCATTATCGAGACCGAGGAGCTGTTCAATTCGTATTTGGAGCGGTTGACGGGGAAGAATTTGACGTTGGCGTTGCTGCTCCAGCCTTTGACGATGCTTTCGGAGGTGAGTTCGGTTCTGAATTTGAGTCCGGTATCGGAGAGTCGTCCGAGGGCGGCGGTTTTGGCCCACAGGGCGGTGTCGCCTTTGATTTGGAGGGTGTAGATTGCGCCGTTGCCGGTTCGGGTCACGCCGGCCAGCAGAGCCGTGCCGGCAAAGAGTCTTGCTTCGTCGGCGAAGAGTTCGGCTCTGTGGTTTCGGGCATTGAATCGTTCGGCGGTCAGGGGGAGGCGTCCGTTTCCGAACAGACGGTCGGTTTCGGGTGTGGCGGGCATATCGAGTGTAATGCGTCGTGCGTTGCGACCGCTCTGGGGGTCGGCGAGTTCGGCTGCCGAATACCGCAGCGATATGCCGGAACGGGTATCGACGGGATACTCCGCACCGTCTATCATCAATCTTATCATAAACTCTCCTCCCCGCGTTTGCGTGTGCGTATTCTGAGCGATACCGAATTGAGCGAACCGTTGTCGAATCGGTGTACGGTCTGCGAGGATAGCACGTCGGCTTCGGTGAAGAGTCCGCCGTTCACTATCCATACGCGCGGCGAGGAGACAATCTCTTCGAGCGATTCTATGGCGTGACGGGGTTCGTAATCCGATACCATGTCGAGCAGCGATTCTTTGTCGGCGGATACGGTCTGATAGCCTTGCGAGCCGTAGAATCGGTTTTTGTCCACGGTTATGGTATGTTTCTGCCGCATGAAGGTGTAGTATTCGACCGCGCCCGAAGCGGAGAGCCAAGCCACGCGCACCGAATCCCGCGGCCGCAGCGTGCGTCGGTAGAGCAGCTCCTGCGTGCGTCCGGCCGAGGAGAAGATGAGCGTTGCGGAGTCGTCGTCGGGGTGGATGTCCGATTCGGAGATGCGCACTATGCCGGCTTCGTAACGCCGTTCGAGGGGGATGGTCCGGTTGCCCGAATCCGATACGAGGAAGATGTTTCCGCCGTCGGGGGCAAAGAATGCCGCATCGTCGAATTCGCCCGTGCCGAGCGTTCGTTCTGCGGGAGCGGTGGTTATGAGCCGCGGCAGACCGTCGGAGGCGAAGAGCGAGAAGATGCGCGCGTCGCTGGCCGTGCCGTTGGCCTCGACCACTATGATTTTGGTGCGCGACGTGTCGTAGAGAGGCTGCGAACCGGCACAGAGTGCGGGTTGCACGTCGAAAATCCGACGCAGAAAGGGTGCGATGTCGAGCGTTATGATTTCGCGCTGCGCGAATCGCAGTCGGGCCACTGTGCGGTTGTCGGAAAGCTCTTTGACGGTCACTTCCGTGACAGGGTCGTCATCTTCGGGGAGGATTGTGTAGATTACGGCTTCGGAGACGGGAGCGAAGTCGTCGGGGATGGAGAGGAATTTCATCGTCAGAAAAATGTTAGGACTCTTGCTTTGGCCGTGACGGCGGCTTCACCGTGCAGCGAAGCCGAAAACGGCAGTTGTGTGATGTTGAGATTTTCGACGGCAATGATTCGTTGATGCCGCGACAGCGAGGTGAAGATTTCGAGAGCGTCGTTTTCGATTTGCTGTCTGAGCCGGTATCGTTCCTCGGGCGGGAGGTCGGCACCGAGGTCGGAGAGCCGCAGCGTGACGTCGTATTCGATGCGTCCGTGCCGTCGTCCGCGTGCGGAATGCACGACGGGCGGAGCGAGCAGGGCTGCGGGGAATCGGGACGAGGCGGGGGTGAGACGGTCGGCATCGGCGCATCGGAGCGTGTAGCCCTTTCGCGAGGCCGCTTCGCGCAGAGCCTCCACGAGTGCAGAGTTGTTCATAAGCGGTTGATTTATGGTTGATAAAATGTCAGCATACGTTGACAACCGTATGCGTTGTCGGTGCAAAGACCGAATAATCAGAATGTTGAAAAGGATTCCCGAATGTCGGTAAAGTTATCGACACCGGATGTCGATTGTCGGCAGAGGAGCCGGTTTCCGATGCAAATATAGCATGGCGATACCCCGTTTGTCAAGAGGTTCGGCATGATTTTATATAAAAAGTGGAAAAAATATTTGTCGGTTCGGCAAAAAGTTGTTAATTTTACGATACGTTGCTTGTATGTGCGGCATCGTGCAGTGCGTGAGCAAACAGCAAAAATCCTAATAATTACTGACAGAATATGAAAAACTACACAGCACGCGAAATCAAGAACATCGTTCTTGTGGGCGCTCCGGGGTCGGGCAAAACGACCCTCGCCGAGGCGATGGCCTACGAAGGCAAGGTCATCGACCGCCGAGGCACCATCGAGGGCAACAACACCCTCTCGGACAATACCGACATCGAGCATGAATACAAACGTTCGATTTATGCGACGACGCTCTTCACCGAATTCATGGAGCGCAAATTGAACATCATCGACTGCCCGGGTTCCGACGACTTCTGCGGCAATCTGTTTTCGTCGTTCAAGGTGGGCGACGTCGGCATCATGGTCTTCAACGCCCGTCAGGGTTGGGAGGTCGGCAGCGAGATTCAGTCGCGCTACGCCCGCATACTCAACAAACCTCTCATAGGCGTAATCAATCAGCTCGACGACGACAAAGCCAACTTCGAAGCCGCTTACGAATCCATTAAGGCCGCATCGCAGGTCAAACCGGTAATAGTTCAGTATCCGGTCAATCAGGGCGCGGGCTTCAACAGCTTCGTCGACGTGCTGATGATGAAGATGTACCGCTTCAAGGACGAAAACGGCACCCGCGA
>JAFLRS010000053.1 GCA_022511355.1 Alistipes sp. | reverse complement strand
GAGGTGCATCTGCGGATGCCGTTGGAAGATTGCGAATGTTCGAAGACCCCAAACTTGACTTATCGGCAGATTCGTCAAACAATACAGGGACAAAGTGCGGGTTTTTTGTTTTGGAAACAGAATTTGACACACATATATTAACCACATTAAACAAAGACTGAGAATATGGATATCATATCTATTGCTATTGCGGCTTGTGTCTCTGCGATTGTGTCGGTGAGCGTATATGCGGTGGTGACGAACTACCTCATAAAGAACTCGACCCGTCGTCGTCGCGAGGCGGCCTTGAAGGAGGCCGAAGCCGAAGGTGAAATGATTAAGAAAGAGAAGCTTCTGCAGGCGAAGGAGAAGTTCATGCAGCTGAAGAGCGAGCACGACCGCGAGGTGAACGAGCGCAATCAGAAGTTGGCACAGAGCGAGCAGCGCGCCAAGCAGTTGGAGAACAATTTGCAGAATCGCGAGCGCGAGTTGGAGAACAAGCATCGCGAGAGCGACCGTTTGAAGGAGCAGCTGGAGGCTCAGTTGCAGATTGTCGAGCACAAGAAGGAGGAGGTCGATTTGAAGATGAAGGAGCAGAACACCCGTCTCGAGCAGATTTCGGGAATGAGTTCCGAGGAGGCCAAGAACATTCTCATCGAGAATATGAAGGCCGAGGCCAAAGCCGAAGCGGCCACCTACATTAACGAGACCATCGAGGAGGCGAAGATGACCGCCACGAAGGAGGCCAAACGAATCATTGTGGCTTCGATTCAGCGTGTGGCCACCGAGACTGCCATCGAGAATGCCGTTACGGTCTTCAATATCGACAGCGACGAGGTGAAGGGACGCATCATCGGCCGCGAGGGCCGCAACATTCGCGCTTTGGAGGCTGCGACCGGCATCGAGATTATCGTCGATGACACTCCCGAGGCTATTATTCTGAGCGGTTTCGACCCTGTTCGCCGCGAGATTGCGCGATTGGCTCTGCATCAGTTGGTTACCGACGGCCGCATTCATCCCGCCCGCATCGAGGAGGTGGTGGCGAAGGTGAAGCGTCAGATCGAGGAGGAGATTGTCGAGGTGGGCAAGCGTACCGCCATCGACCTCGGAATCCACGGTCTGCACCCCGAACTCATACGTCTTATCGGCAAGATGAAATATCGTTCGTCGTATGGTCAGAATCTGTTGCAGCATGCACGCGAAACGGCTAATCTGGCAGGTATCATGGCGGCCGAGCTGGGGCTCAATCCCAAGACTGCACGACGTGCCGGTCTGCTGCACGACATAGGCAAGGTGCCCGATGACGAACCCGAATTGCCGCACGCAATTATCGGTATGAAGCTGGCCGAGAAGTTCAAGGAGAAGGCCGACGTTTGCAACGCTATCGGTTCGCACCACGACGAGGTGGAGATGAATTCGCTGGTGGCTCCTATTATTCAGGTTTGCGATGCCATTTCGGGTGCGCGTCCCGGTGCCCGCCGCGAGGTGGTGGAGTCCTACATCAAGCGTCTGAAGGAGATGGAGGATATTGCGCTTTCGTACCCGGGCGTGGTGAAGACCTACGCTATTCAGGCCGGTCGCGAACTGCGTGTCATCGTAGGGGCCGACAAACTTTCGGACAGCGAATCGGAGAGCTTGTCGCACGATATAGCCAAGAAGATTCAGGACGAGATGACCTATCCGGGTCAGGTGAAGATAACGGTCATCCGCGAGACGCGTGCCATATCCTACGCGAAGTAGCGGCAGGTGCAGCTCACGTAACGAAAAATTCCCGCCCCGAAAGCGGGAATTTTTTTTGTGAGGGTTGTAACCTTTCGCGGGCGAATGAGTCTAACAGATGTGTATGAAGATGACCGACGACGATACTCTGCTTGTGCGACGAGCCGCAGCGGGCGATGACAGAGCCTACGGCGAGCTTGTCGAACGATACTCCCGACAGCTCTTTGCGCTTGTGTGGCGCATATCGGGCCGCCGCGAGGAGACGGAGGAGATTGTGCAGGACGCGTTGCTCAAGGCGTGGCGGGCGTTGCCCGGGTTCGACTGCCGGTCGTCGTTTTCGACATGGCTGTGGCGCATAGCGGTCAATACGGCCATTACGGCGGTACGGTCGCACAAGTCGCAGCGCGAACATTCGGTGGACGAGCGTTTGTGGAGTACGTTCTCCGACAGCGAAGTCGATGATTTTTTCGACAGCGAGGCCGATGAGGCGCGAGTTGCGGCTCTCTCTGCGGCAATCGGAAGGCTCGAATGCGATGAACGGCTGTTGGTACACCTCTTCTACTTCGAGCGTCACTCCATGGCGGAGTGTGCCGGAATCATGGATGTAAGCGAGGGCAACGCCAAGGTGAAGCTCCATCGCATACGCAAAAAACTGTATGCACTGATAAAACTTTATGACGATGAACGATAACGAACGACTGCTTTTTCAAAAGGCGCTCGACTGCGGGATGCCGATGCCGCCGATGCCTGACGGATTTGCGCTGCGCATGACCGAACGCATTGCTGCCGAGCGCGAATCGCGCGAAAGGCGTGCCGAACGCATTGCCGCAACTGTCACGGTGGCGATAGCGATGCTCTGTATGGGTGGTGTCTGCGTTGGCTTGCAGCTTTTCGGCATTCTCGACTTCGGTGCCATTGCCGGGGAGAGCCGCGGCATATTCGCTTCGGTCGATATGCGAAGCGTAATTCCTCATGCCGACCCTTCGATGCTCCGCGTGCTGTTGATTTGCGCGCCCGCGATAGCGCTTTACATAGTTATGATGCTGTTTCGCGAAGTTCATCGCCGTCGCGAACTGCAATAATGAAGATACTTCTGCGCTGCGGATGTAACCTTTCGCCGGCAGTGCAGTCTAATCGAATGAAAAGCAAATAAAACCTTAAATAAAAAAAACGCTATGGATTTAACCCCTGTTTTGGTAGTTGGCTTTATAGTATTGTCAATCTACAAAGTAATCGAACTGTGTGTCTGCCGCCGCGAGCGCGTCATGCTTATCGAGAAGCTCGACCGCGAAGGTCTGGCCGAATTCATCCGCAATGGCGGAATTCCGCAGAATATGCTGCGTCCCTATGGCGGCTCCAACAGGCATTTCGGCATCATGCACCTTGCGGCCGCAATGCTCGGACTCGGAACCGGACTTGTATTTACATTCTCCGTGCTGGCCGGATTCTTCGATTTCGACCATTTTCCTTACTATGGCCGCGAATTGTGTTCGGGAGGATTTATACTGCTCTTTACGGGTTTGGCGCTGGTGATTTCGTTCATTGTCGAGTACAAGCTCACCGCCCGCAAAAAGGAGGAGTAAGATTTTCCGCCGCTGATTGCAGATAGAGCAGGGAGTCCGTTGCGGACTCCCTGTTTTTTACTTTTTGCGGATGACCTCGCCGTAGAGGTCGTACTCTTCGGCCGAAGTTATGCGCACGTTGTAGAAGCATCCGCGGCGCAGCTGTCCTCCTGCGGCGGGAATAAGTATCTCCTGATCGACTTCGGGCGAATCGTACTGCGAACGGCCCACGTAGAAGTCGCCCTGCCGCGAGTCGATGATGACACGTTCGATGCGTCCTGTGCGTGCGGCGTTGAGCTGTGAGGATATTTCGCTCTGCAGACGCATTATTTCGTCTGCCCGCCGCTCTTTGAGTTGTTGCGGAATGTCGTCTGTCAGTTCGGATGCGGAGTATGTTCCCTCCTCCTCGCAGTAGGCGAAAACGCCCAGACGTTCGAAGCGGACGTCGCGCACGAATTGCTTCAGCTCTTCGAAATCGGATTCGCTTTCGCCCGGATAACCCACCATGAGGGTCGTGCGCAGAGCTATGTCGGGGATGGCGGAGCGCAGTTTGCGTATAAGTTCGCAGGCTTCGGCTTTGGTGTGGTGACGCTTCATCGACGAGAGCTGCGAGTCGGCGATGTGCTGGAACGGAATGTCGAGATATTTGCAGATTTTGGGTTCGCGGGCCATCACCTCGATGACATCCTGAGGGAATCCGGTCGGGAATGCGTAATGCACTCTTATCCATTCGATTCCGTCGATGCGGCACAGTGCGGTGAGCAGGTCGGCGAGTCGTCGTCGGCCGTAGAGGTCCACGCCGTAGAAAGTGGTGTCCTGCGCTATGACTATCAACTCTTTAACGCCCTGTGCGGCGAGTTTTCGGGCCTCCTCGACGAGCGTCTCGAGGGGAACGGAGATATGTTTGCCGCGGATGAGCGGAATGGCGCAATAGCCGCATTCGCGGTTGCAGCCCTCCGAAATTTTGAGATAGGCGTAGTGTCTGGGAGTCGAGAGCAGCCGGTCGGTTTCGCTTGCCGTGGTGTTGTCGGCTTGGAGTATGGCGGCTATGTCGTTGAGGTCGCGGGCTCCGAAATAGCCGTCCACTTCGGGGATTTCGGAGCGCAGTTCATCGGCGTAACGCTCGCTCAGACAGCCTATTACGAACAGACGTTCGATGCGTCCGGCCTCTTTGGCGGCCACTGCGTCGAGAATGGTGTCGATACTCTCCTGTTTGGCGTCGCCGATAAAGCCGCAGGTGTTAATGACGATGATTTTGGCATCGGTGCGGTTGCTGTCGAATACCACTTTGTAGCCTGCTGCGGCGAATTTTGCCGAGAGGTGTTCGGAATCGACGCGGTTTTTGGCGCAGCCGAGGGTTATGACATTTATTTTTTTCATCTGTACTATTCGCCGAAGAGTGCCGCCACGAAATCTTTGCGGTCGAATCGCCGCAGCTGGTCCACACCCTCGCCGATGCCTATGTAGCGCACCGGAATGCGGAAGCGGTCGCTGATACCGATAACCACTCCGCCTTTGGCCGTACCGTCGAGTTTAGTGACGGTGAGTGAAGTCACTTTGGTGGCCTGCGTGAACTGCTTTGCCTGCTCGAATGCATTCTGACCGGTCGAACCGTCCAAAACCAGCATTACGTCATGAGGGGCGTCGGGTATTACTTTGGCCATTACGTTGCGGATTTTGGTAAGTTCGTTCATAAGACCTATTTTGTTGTGGAGTCGTCCTGCGGTGTCGATAAGAACGACGTCGGCATTGTTGGCGACGGCCGATTTGAGTGTGTCGAAGGCTACGGAGGCGGGGTCGGAGCCCATATCCTGACGAATCATTACGGCTCCGGCACGTTCGGCCCATACGGCAAGCTGATCGATGGCTGCGGCACGGAAGGTGTCGGCGGCTCCGATGTAGACTCTCTTTCCGGCGCGTGTCAGCTGAGCCGCGAGTTTGCCTATGGTGGTGGTTTTGCCCGCGCCGTTCACGCCCACGACCATTACGACGTAAGGCACACCCTCGCGGACTTCGAGTCCGAAAGCATCGTCATCGCCTTCGGCCTCCTCCATCAGACGGCCTATCTCGTCGCGCAGAATATTCTGCAATTCGGCGGTGTTCATGTATTTGTCGCGTGCGACCCGCTCCTCGATGGCCTCGATGATTTTCACCGTGGTCTCGACACCCACATCCGAGGTTATGAGTACCTCCTCCAGTTGGTCGAGCACCTCCGCATCGACCGTCGAACGGCCCGCGACGGCCCGCGCCAATTTGGAGAAGAGTCCGCTTTTGGTCTTTTCGAGACCTGCGTTCAGTTCCTCTTTCTGCTGCTGTTGCTCCGCTTCGGAGAGCGGCTGCTGTTGCTCTTTTTTACCGAATAGTCCGAAAAATGCCATTTCAATCCGAGATTAAACGAACGGGAATTTGACCACTTCGGCCTTGATGCGGCGGTCGCGGATGACGATTGCTATTTCGCTCCCTGCGGCTGCATGACCGGCGGAAACATATCCGAGTCCTATTCCCTGCTTGAGCGTGGGCGACATGGTTCCCGAAGTCACATGACCTATGATGTTGCCTTCGGCATCGGCGATTTCATAGCCGTGACGGGGAACGCCGCGTTCCGTCATTTTGAATCCTATGAGTTTGCGTGTTACGCCTTCGACCTTCTGCTTCTCGAGCAGCGCGCGGTCGATGAACTCCTTGCCCTCGGCGAACTTGGTAATCCAGCCCAGACCAGCTTCGATGGGCGATGTAGTGTCGTCGATGTCGTTGCCGTAGAGGCAGAAACCCTTTTCGAGACGGAGTGTGTCGCGTGCGCCGAGTCCTATGTTTTTGAGTCCGTACTCTTCGCCGGCCTCCCACAGAGCTTTCCAGAGCTTGTCGGCATCTTCGTTGGCGATGTAGATTTCGCATCCGCCCGAACCGGTGTAGCCCGTAGCCGAAAGAATGGCGTTGCAACCTGCGACCTTCGTTTTGCGGAAGGTGTAGTACTCCATATTTTCGACCGGTTCGTCGCACATTTTCTGCACGATTTTCATGGCCAGCGGACCCTGAACCGCGAGCTGTGCGATTTCATCCGAAGCGTTGTAAAGTTCTTTTCCGTGTCCGGTCTCCATGCCGAAAGCCTTGCCCTGCTCGACGATGTGCGCCCAATCCTTTTCCACATTGGCCGCATTGACGCAGAGCATATAGGTGTGTTCGTCGATGCGGTAGATGAGTATGTCATCGACGATGCCGCCCTTGCCGTTGGGCATACACGAATACTGAGCTTTGCCGTCGTAGAGTTTCGACACGTCGTTGGTGGTTATGTGCTGCAGGAGCGCGAGGGCATTGGGTCCTTTCACCCATATTTCGCCCATGTGGCTTACGTCGAATACGCCTGCGCCGTTGCGCACGGTTGCGTGTTCGTCATTGATGCCGGTGAATTCGATAGGCATATCGTAGCCTGCGAATTCCGCCATTTTGGCTCCGTTTGCTCTGTGATACTTTGTAAAAGCGGTGGTTTTCATAGTTTTGTATGGTGGTTTATTGTTGATTTGCGGTTGTTTGCGCTGCTGTTTCGGGGCGTATCATATCCAAACGCGGACAGCGTTTGAACTCTTTGGTGCGGTCGAACAGATAGCGATAGGTGGTGTGCATCTTGTGTTTCGAGGCGCCCACGTAGTTGACTATCATACGGTTCATTACGGGATTGAAGTCGCCTATCCACGCAAATTCGAAACTCTTGTAGGGGAATTTGCGTTTGCGTTGCGGATTGGCGAAGAAGTTCTTGTAGATGTAGAGGAATATTCCCGATTCGATGCCTTTGCCGTGGTATTCGGGAGCGATTCCGAAGATTATTCCGAATATGCGGTCGCAGCTGCGATTGACCTTCAGTTTCCACATGAGCTGCAGTTTCTGCCACAATCCGAAACGGCCGTTGAAGGGTCCGATTATGCGGTTGAGGTCGGGGACCATCACGAAGAATCCGACGGGCTGACCGTTGAAGTGGGCGAAGTAGATGAGGTCGGGGTCGATGATGGGTTTGAGGGTGTGCATCATGTGCTGCACGTCGGCTTCGGACATGGGTTTCACGCCCGGGAACAAAGCCCACGCCTTGTTGTAGATTTGCCTTACGTTTTCGGCGGCGCCTTCCAAATCGTTCATGTCGATTGTGGAGAATGTGTAGCCGGGGGTGTTCATTATACGCTCTGCGCGGCCGTATACGCGTTCGTTCATGGCGTCGCGACCGATGTTCCACACGTAGGAGAACTGATTGAAATAGTTCTGAAAGCCGTAATTTTCGAACAGTTCTTTGTAGTAGGGGAAGTTGTAGGGGTTGGCGTAGAGTGGTGTGTATTCAAAACCCTCGACCAGAACTCCCCACCACGAATCGCGCGAACCGAAGTTTACGGGTCCGTCCATGGCCTCCATGCCTTTCGAGGCGAGCCAGTCGCGCGCGGCGTCGAAAAGCAGATTGGCGACCTCCTGATTGTTTTCGGCTTCGAAGAATCCGCAGCCGCCCGTGGGCTGCTCCTCGATTGCCGCCGATTCGGTGTTGTAGAATGCCGCTATGCGTCCGGCGGTGTGTCCGTCGGCGGCGATTGCGAGCCAGCGCACGGCTTCGCCGTTTTGGAATTTTTTGTTCTTTGCGGGGTCGAATACGTTGCGTATGTCGTCGTCGAGCGGACAAACCCAGTTGGGTTCGTTGCGATAGAGCCGCTTGGGCAGTTCGAGGAACTCTTTTTCGTCGCTGACCGTGCGGACCTCTTTGAGTGTATAGTTGGAATTATTCATAATTCGTGGTTAAAACTCTTTAATTAGACAAAGGTATGAATTTTTGCGGAAATCCGTTGCAAAAGAGGCTCTTTTCGGATGAAAATTTCTATCTTTGTGGGGTATGAAACGCGAAAGATTGATTTTTGTAACCAACGACGACAGTTATGCTTCGAAGGGTTTCGAGGCGGCGATAACGCTTGCCCGTCGGTTCGGGGAGGTGGTGGCTGTTGCACCCATGACTCCGCAAAGCGGCAAGAGTCAGGCTTTTACGATATACGAACCGCTCTATCTCAAGACCTTGCGCAAGGAGGAGGGGCTTCATGTCTACGGTTTGTCGGGTACGCCTGTCGATTGCGTGAAGATGGCTTTCGACCATCTGCTTCTCGACCGCAAAATCGATTTGGTGCTTTCGGGCATAAATCACGGTTCCAATTCGGCGGTGAACGTACTCTATTCGGGGACGATGGGGGCTGCAATCGAGGGCAGTTTCTACGGATGTCCGTCGGTGGGGCTTTCGCTTACCGACCATGATGCCGATGCCGATTTCGAAGCGGCTATGCTCTATGGCGAGCGCATCATAAGGGCGGTGCTGGAGCGTCCGTTGCAGACGCAGTTGTGTCTGAATGTGAATGTTCCGGTGGCGCGTCCCGAGGAGATTCGCGGAGTGAAGGTGTGCCGTCAGGCGCGCGGATTCTGGCGCGAATCGTTCGTCTCCTGCCGCGACCCGCACGACCGCGAATACTTCTGGCTTACGGGCGCCTTTTCGAACCACGAACCCGAAGCCGACGACACCGACGAACGGGCTTTGGAGGAAAAGTATGTGTCGGTGGTGCCGGTGCAGGTCGATATGACCGATTACCGCAATCTGGCGGCCGTGGAGCAGATGCTCGCCGACGATACTCAGCAGTAGCGCAATGGGAATCATTCCTACCATAATAATGGTCATCGCCATCGCCTTTCAGTGCGTGGCTACGGTCTTCGCCCTGCGTCTGGTGCGCACGACGAAGTACAATTCGGTGTGGATACTCTTCATTATCGGATTCCTGCTGCTGTCGGTGATGCTGGTGCTGCTTTTCGAACATTTCGCCGGCAATATCGAAATCGCCGACGGCGTGTTCATCATCATAGGCGGAACGGTGCTGCTGTGCGAGGCGATAGGGGTGATGTACGCTCACAAGCTTTTCGGATACATCGACCGTCTGAACCGTCGTCAGGAGCTGTACAACAAACGCCTTCTTACGGCCATTCTGCGCACCGAGGAGAGTTCTCGTTCGCGTTTTGCGCGCGAGCTTCACGACGGCACGGGACCTCTGATGTCGGCTGCCAAAATGTCGCTTACGGCATTGGCTTCGGAACAGCGCCCCGAAAAACGGAAAGAGTTGCTGGACAACACGATACGAGTAATAGACGAAGCCATACGCTCTCTGCGCGAGATTTCGAACAATATGCAGCCTCAGGTGCTCGAGGATTTCGGTTTGGTGGGCGGTCTGCGCAATTTTATCGACAAGAGCGTATCGCTGCACAACGTCCGCATGGATTTCGCGACCAATCTCCGTTCGGAACGCTTTCACTCCGACGTGGAGGTGATTTTCTACCGCGTAATCTGCGAGTTGATAAACAATTCGCTCAAACATTCGGGCTGCTCTTCGATTGCGCTGTCGCTGGTTTTGGGCGACGGTATGCTGATAATGGAGTATGCCGACGACGGCTGCGGATTCGAACTCTCGGAGGCGGCCGACAAGGGTATGGGATTGTCGAACATCTCCTCGCGCATCGACTACCTTAACGGCGAACTGGTCATGGAGGCCCAGCGCGGCAAGGGTATGCGTGCGGGCATAAAGGTGGATGTGCGGAATGCTTTGCGGAGCGACAGGACTACGGATTAAGCGGTTGATTATGAGCGAACAGAAAAACGATATCAAGATAGTGTTGGTGGACGACCACGCACTCTTCCGCAACGGTTTGCGCGAGCTTATTTCGATGCGTGAGGGGTACCGCGTGGTGGGGGAGGCTTCCGACGGCGACGAGTTTCTGAAGCTGCTGCCGCATACGGCTGTCGATTTGGTCTTCATGGATATCGCCATGCCTCGCATGGGGGGTGCCGATGCCACGCGCGAGGCTCTGTCGATGCGTCCCGACCTTAAAATCATCTGTTTGTCGATGTTCGGCGAGGAGGGTTACTATTCGCGCATGGTCGATGCCGGCGTGAAGGGTTTTCTGCTGAAGGATTCGAGCATCGACGAGGTTTTCGGAGCCATCGATGCCGTAGCTGCCGGCGGCGACTGGTTCAGTCCCACGCTTATGAACTCCATATCGAAGAGTGCGGGTTCGGCCGAGGAGTCGCCGCGCGAGGAGTTGTCTTCGCGCGAGGTGGAGGTTTTGCTGGGCATCTGCCGCGGACTCTCCACTCAGGAGATTGCCGACGAACTGTTCATATCCAAACGCACGGCCGATGCGCACCGTGCCAAGATTCTCGAAAAAACGGGTTGCAAGAATACGGCGAGTTTAGTCGTGTATGCCATCCGCCACCGTCTGGTAGGATTGTAGCCGTCCGAAGCTCTCGAATTCCGAATTGTGAGTTCGGCACAGCGGACAGTAGGCGTCGCGGTTGTCGGCTTCGTAGACGTTGCCGCACATGGGGCATACGTCGTATTCGCAGCCGTCGCAAGGCTGTTGGTTTTCGGCGGCGAGCAGACATTTCTCGAGCAGTTCTATGTGACGGCGGTTGGTGCCGTCTATCCAAATCAGAATGCGTGCCGTGTAGTAGCTTTTGGCCTCGATGGCGTGGGCCACGGCTTCGCCCTGAGTCTCGTGCCGTGCCCGTTCCTCCTCGATGCTGCGGCGCAGATTGCCTTTGGTGTCGGTGATTGCGAAGGCTGCCGCATCGACGGTCCGGCATTGTGCTTTCAGCAGTCCTGCGGCACGTGCGCAGGCATTTTCGTGAATGTGTTCCGAGCGGGCCAATGCCGTAAAGAGTCCTGCTGCGGTGCGGTTGCCGTCGGCTGATGCGCGGTCGGCGTATCGTTCGTATCGGCATCGCTGAAGCCGCGAGGCCGAGGAGTAGGCATTAAGGTCGCCGACCACGACGGCTATGTCGTTTTCGTTGGTTTTGGGGACCATTCCGCGCAGACAGGCCGTAGTGGTTACGGCCAAAGTTACGGCCGTAGCGGCGGTCACGGCTATTGCGGAGAGTATCGAGGAAGCTCGCAGTTTCATAATCGGAGTTTCGGT
>JAFLRS010000052.1 GCA_022511355.1 Alistipes sp. | reverse complement strand
ACTTCCCGCCGCAGGACTATTCGCAGGATATGAAGTTCTGGTGGCCGCAGTGCGAAACAATTATCGCCGCGCTGTACGCCTACAAAATCACGGGCGACGAAAAATATCTGGAGATGCACCGCAAGGCTCATGAGTGGGCATACGAACATCTGAACGACAAGGAGTACGGCGAATGGTACGGTTATCTGCATCGTGACGGTTCGGTGGCTCAGCCCGCCAAGGGCAACATCTTCAAAGGTCCGTTCCACATTCCGCGCATGATGATTCGTTCGGCGATGCTCTGCGACGATATTTTGGGCAGAAGCGATGAATAGATTTGCCGCGACACTGCTTGTTTCGGGTTTGTCGGTGCTTTTGTCGTGCGCCTGCACTCATCGCAACGACTCCGCGACTGCGGAGCCGTTGCCCGCAATAGCGCCCTCGACCGACTACGGCAAGGGTGTTTCGGCGTTGGCGGCCGGCAAAATCGACGACACGTTCATAGTTGCCGGCGGAGCCAATTTCCCCGACACTCCGGCAGCCGAAGGAGGTGCGAAGCGTTTTTACGACGAGATTTTCATCCTCGGGGAGGGAGAGTGGCTGCCGGCGGGCCGACTGCCGCAGCCGACGGCATACGGAGCTTCGTTCGCGCTTGCCAACCGCATGGTGATAGCCGGCGGAGCCAATGCCGAAGGTTCTGTCGATGCCGTGGTGCAGATAACTCTGTCGAAAAGCGGTTGCGACGGGGATTGCGACGGTCTGAACGGCACGTTCGTCATCATTTCGGAACTGCCGCCGCTGCCTCTGCCTTTGGAGCAGGCCGCAGCCGCGCGCGAAGGTTCGGTGCTATGCGTTGCAGGAGGTCTGAGCAACGGAGTCCCCTCCAAAGGGGTCTACTGCTGCGACCTCGCCGAGGGCGGAGTATGGAGCAAAACAGGAGAACTGCCCGAAGCCATGGTTCAGCCGATTGCTGCTCTGTTCGGAGGTACGCTCTATGTATGGGGAGGATTCGACCCCGTAAAGAAGGAGGCCGCCGACTACGGATACCGTCTGCAGGAGGGTCGTTGGGTCCGCATTGCGGGTCTGCCCGACGGAGGTACGGCAACGGGTGCGACGGCGGTGCAGGATGCCGAAGGCCGAATGTGGGTTGCGGGCGGAGTGAACCGCGAAATTTTCAACCGCGCGCTCAACCTCGCACCCGAACAGAATGCCGAATATCTCTCGCAGCCGGTCGAACGGTACCGTTTCCGACGCACGCTCTACTGTTTCGACCCCGCGACGGAACGCTGGACTTCGGCCGGAGAGTATGACGAAACGGCGCGTGCCGGTGCGGCTTTGGTGGCCGACCGCGACGGCAAACTGGCCATAATAAACGGCGAACTCAAACCCGGAATCCGCTCATCGGAGTCTGCGGTCATAAATGTTTCGAAAACAAAAAACCGACAATAAAACAATGAAAAAACTTACCGAATCGAAATTCTATCCGTGGCTCGTCGTGGGGTTGTTGTGGGTGGTGGCACTGCTCAACTACATGGACCGTCAGATGCTCTCGACGATGCGCGATGCCATGCAGTACGACATTCAGGAGCTGGAATCGGCAGTCAATTTCGGCCGTCTGATGGCCATATTCCTCTGGATATACGGCCTTATGAGTCCCGTTGCGGGGGCCGTTGCCGACAGAATCAACCGCAAATGGCTCATCATAGCCTCGCTCGGAGTGTGGTCGGCAGTCACACTGCTGATGGGTTACGCCTCGAACTTCAATCAAATTCTGCTGCTGCGCGCACTTATGGGTGTGAGCGAAGCTCTCTACATCCCCGCCGCACTGTCGCTTATCGCCGACTACTTCACCGGCTCGGCCCGAAGCCTCGCCATAGGAATACACATGACCGGACTCTATTTAGGTCAGGCCGTGGGCGGATTCGGAGCCACCGTCGCCGAAAAATTCTCGTGGCAGACGACTTTTCATTCATTCGGTCTCGTCGGCATAATCTACGCCGTCATACTCATTCTGCTGCTGCACGAGAAGCGTCGCGAACCCTCGCTCAAAACCGAAACCGCAAAGCCTGCAACCGCAAAGGAACCGGTACTGAAGAGCTTCGTCATGATATTCTCGAATGTGGCGTTCTGGACGATTCTCTTCTTCTTCGCGTCGTCGTCGCTGCCCGGATGGGCGACCAAAAACTGGCTGCCGACTCTCTTTGCCGACAGTTTGGGTCTGCCGATGTCGGAGGCCGGTCCGATAGCCACCATCACCATAGCCGTATCGTCATTCATCGGCGTCATGATAGGAGGTCCGCTCTCGGACTTCTGGGTGCGGCGCAATCTGCGCGGACGCATCTACACCAGCGCAACCGGACTCGCACTGATGATTCCCGCTCTCATACTCATAGGACTCGGCCACAGTCTGTTCGCGGCCGTAGGAGCCGGACTCTGCTTCGGCGTGGGATACGGAATGTTCGATGCCAACAATATGCCCATACTCTGTCAGTTCGTGCCGGCACGTCAGCGCGCTTCGGCATACGGACTCATGAACATGACAGGAGTATTTGCAGGCGCCGTGATAACCGACGTACTCGGCAAATGGGCCAATGAGGGACACCTCGGACTCGGATTCGCATTTATGGCGGCCGTAACGGGTGCGGCACTGCTGCTGCAGCTGCTCGTACTGCGGCCCGAAACCGACAATATGGAATAACCGCAACATGATGAATATGAAAAAGTTTTTTGTACCGATACTCTTTATGCTCGCGGCGGCGCCGATTGCCGCGCAGACCGATGTGCGCTCTCCTGTCATACCGATTCTGCTCGAACGCGAAGACAATATTCTGTTCGAAATCCGTCTCGGCGACATCGCGCACGGTGACACATTCGACTCGATTACCGTCGAATTCGGCGAAGAGACCGATTTGCGCAACATCAAGTCGTTAAAACTCTACTACGGAGGTTCGGAAGGCCGTGCGCGTCAGGGTCTGTTCTATCGTCCCGTGAACTACATTCCGCGCGAAATGCCCGGACTCACGCTCAAGGCGCATCCCTCATATTCGGTTCTGCAGAGCCGAACCAAAAAGATGTCGCGCAGCGTGACTCTCGCATCGGGGCAGAAGATGCCCGAAGGCGTGAATTACTTCTGGGTAAGCATCGAGATGGCACGGAAAACGCCGCTCGATGCAGAAATAACAGCCTCGGTCAAGGATATCCGCATCAACGGCGCACGGCGCGAAATCGCAACCGCCGCAGGTTCGGACAAGCCTCGCCGCATGGGTGTTGGCGTGCGTCATGCGGGCGATGACGGAGTGGCGGCCTATCGCATTCCGGGCCTCGTGACCACCAATCGCGGCACCCTGCTCGGAGTATACGACGTGCGGCGCAACAACTCGGCCGACCTGCAGGAGGCTATCGACATAGGAGTAAGCCGCAGCACCGACGGCGGCCGTACATGGGAACCCATGCGCATTGCCATGTCGTTCCGCGGCGAGGGAGGACTCCCCGATGCACAAAACGGAGTCGGCGACCCTTCGATACTCACCGACACCCGGACGGGTACGGTGTGGATAGCAGCGGCACACACTTCGGGAATGGGAAATGTGCGTGCGTGGACCAACTCGATGCCCGGCATGGACGCCGACAGCACGGCGCAGCTCGTACTTGCGCGCAGCGACGATGACGGACGCACATGGAGCCGTCCGATAAACATCACGCGACAGGTGAAAGACCCCTCGTGGTGCTTCCTGCTGCAAGGTCCCGGCCGCGGCATAACCATGAAGGACGGAACGCTCGTATTCCCGATTCAGTTCATCGATTCGATGCGTATGCCTCATGCAGGCATAATGTACAGCCGCGACCGCGGAACCACATGGCACATCCACAATCCGGCACGTTCGAACACCACCGAAGCTCAGGTGGCCGAAGTCGGGGAGGGAGTGCTGATGCTCAATATGCGCGACAATCGGGGCGGCAGCCGCGCCGTAAGCACCACCTCCGATCTGGGCAGAACATGGAACGAACATCCGTCGAACCGTTCGGCTCTTCCCGAACCCGTCTGCATGGCTTCGCTGCTGGCAGTGCCCGCCGCCGACAACGTTCTGGGGCGCGACTTGCTGCTCTTCTCGAATCCGGCAACCACCAAACGACGCAACAACATAACCGTCAAGGCCAGCCTCGACGGAGGAGTCACTTGGCTCGAAGAGAACTCGATACTGCTCGATGCGGAAGACAGCTGGGGTTACTCGTGCCTCACGCTCGTGGACAGCGAAACCGCAGGCATACTCTACGAATCGAGCGCCGCTCACATGGTGTTCCAGACAGTAAAACTCAAAGACCTTATAAAAACCATCGAATAATCATGAAACGTTTTATCGTAATCGCCGCAATGCTGCTGGCAGCGGCATCGGCTCAGGCTCAGAAATACTCGCCCTACTATCATCAGCGCGCTTCGCTGTTCGAAGTGCTGCCCGTAGGCTGCGAGGATATAATTTTCCTCGGCAACAGCATCACCGACGGATGCGAATGGAATGAACTGTTCGACAATCCGCACGTCAAGAACCGCGGCATAAGCGGCGACATCTCCGAAGGCATTTGCGACCGGCTCGATGCCATAATCAAGGGACACCCCGCAAAGATATTTCTGATGATAGGAACCAACGACCTCGCACGCGGAATATCGGTGGACGAAGTGGTGGCCAACACCGCCGTAATAGCCGACAGAACCGCTGCCGAATCGCCCGAAACGAAACTCTACATTCAGAGCATACTGCCCGTATCGCCCCACTACGGTCTGCATCGGGGACACACCGGCAACGGTGAGATAATCCGTGAAGCCAACCGTCGTCTGAGCGAGCTGGCAGCCGAAAAAGGTGTCGTATACATCGACCTTCATTCGCTCTTCACCGACCCCGAAACCGGAGATTTGAATCTGCTATACTCCAACGACGGACTCCATCTCAACGGCGCAGGTTATCTGCTCTGGCGCGATGCCGTGGCATCATACGTAAACTAAACCTGACGCAAAACAATGAAGAGAGTGCTTCTCGCAGCGGTTCTGCTGCTGATGTGCGCCTCCGTTTCGGCGGCAGGCAAAAAACGTGTGGCCTGCGTGGGCGACAGCGTAACCTTCGGCATGAGGGTGGAGGACCGTGAACACAACTGCTATCCCGCACAGCTGCAGCTGCTGTTGGGCGACGATTACGATGTCCGCAACTTCGGTTACAGCGGCTCCACGCTGCTCACCAACGGTCATACCCCCTACGTAAAACTCGAAGAGTACAAGGCGGCAATCGATTTTGCGGCCGACATAGCAATCATCCATCTGGGGCTTAACGACACCGACCCGCGCGACCTGCCCGAATACGGCGACGAATTCGTCTCCGACTACATGGCTCTTATCGAGAGCTTCCGCAAGGCCAATCCGTCATGCCGCGTTCTGATATGCCGCATGACCCCCATATTTCACACGCATCGCCGCTTCAACACCGGCACGCGCGAACTTTATCGTCAGGAACAGCTGCTCATAGAGTCGATTGCCGAGATGGCGGGCACGCAGCTGATAGACCTGCAATCGGTACTCTATTCGCGTCCCGACCTCATGCCCGATGCCCTGCATCCCAATGCCGCCGGCGCACGTCTTATCGCCGAACGGGTATATTCGGCCCTCACGGGCGACTACGGCGGTCTGAAAATGCCGGCCGTCTACTCCGACAATATGGTTTTGCAGTGCGGACGTCCGCTCACGATAGCCGGTATCGCCGATGCAGGCGACAAGGTGACGGTGAAGGCGGCAAAGCAGAAACTTACCGCAACGGCCGACTGCAACGGACGCTGGGAGGTTACGCTCCAACCGCTCGAGGCTTCGTTCAAACCCTTCGCGATGGAGGTTTCGACGCGCGACAGAAAACTGCGGTTCGAGAATCTGCTCGCCGGCGAAGTGTGGCTCTGTTCGGGACAGTCGAACATGGCATTCCGACTCAACGAAAGCGAAAAGAGCGAATACGAAGAGCAGCTGGCCTATGCCGGCGGCAACAGCTCGATACGCCTCTTCGACATGAAGCCCGCATACTTCACCGACAATATAAAATGGAGTGCGGATGCGCTTCGCGAAATAAACGAGCTGAAGCACTATCGTCCCGCATCGTGGCAGGAGTGCAGCCGCGAAACGGCTGACATATTCTCGGCCGTGGGATTCGCATTCGGCCGTATGCTGGCCGATTCGCTGCATCGTCCGATAGGTTTGATTTGCAATGCCGTCGGCGGCTCCACCACCGAATCGTGGACGGGACGCTCGGTACTCGAAGCCGAATATCCCGAAATAATGTACAATCTCGACTCCAATCCGCTCATACAGACGTGGGTTCGCGAACGACGCGCATTCAACGTGTCGGAGTCGCCCGCTCCGCAGTTGCAGCGTCACCCCTACGACCCGTGCTATCTCTTCGAGACGGGCATCGAACCGCTGCGCGACTTCGCGATAAAGGGCGTGATATGGTATCAGGGCGAGTCGAACGCCCACTACACCGAAGCGCACGAACGTCTGTTCAGATTGATGGTCAAGAGCTGGCGCGAGAACCGAAACGACCCCGAAATGCCTTTCCACATCGTACAGCTGTCATCGATAGAGCGTCCGAGCTGGCCCCGATTCCGTGACAGTCAGCGGCGGCTCGTCGAGAGCATCGACAATTGCGACATGGCCGTATGCAGCGACCTCGGGAGCCGCTACAACGTGCATCCCGTTCGCAAAAAGGCGGTCGGAGAACGTCTGGCGCGGCTGGCGCTCAAAAACGATTACGGATTCGACATCACGGCTGCGGGTCCCGCTCCCCTGCTTGCGAAGAACTCCGGCCGCAGCACGACTGTAACATTCGGTTCGGCAGAGGGACTCTCCACTTCGGACGGCGAAGCTCCGCGCACCTTCGAGGTGGCCGAATACGACGGTATGTACTACCCTGCCGAGGCGGTCATCGAGAACGGCACGGTGGTGCTGCATTGCGACAAGGTTGCCCGTCCGCGCTTCGTGCGCTACGGATGGCAACCCTACACCACCGCCAATCTCATAAACGGAGAAGCATTGCCGGCTTCAACTTTCAAAATCGAAATCACTGAGTAAAAGGCGAACCGTTTCGCCCTTTTCGGTATCGAATCCGAGTGTGCGGCTGCCGTAACGCACCGTACACTCGCCTCCGGCCGAGGAGAATATCTTCACTTCGCGCAGACGCCCCGCCGACCATTCGATATCGACTGTGAAACCGCCGCGGGCGCACAATCCGCGAACCGAACCGTCGGCCCATGCCGAAGGCAGCGCCGGCAGCAGATGCAGACACCCGGCATGACTCTGCAACAACATTTCGGCCACTCCGGCCGTACCGCCGAAATTGCCGTCTATCTGGAAGGGCGGATGCGTATCCCACAAATTGTCCAACGTACCGTTTTTCAACAACTCCGAATAGAGTTTGTATGCACGGTCGCCGTCATGCAGACGCGCCCACTGATTGAGTTTCCAACCCATACTCCATCCCGTCGCACCGTCGCCGCGATGATTCAGCACCACGCGTGCCGCTTCGGCCAGTTCGGGGGTCGTAACAGGCGATATGCCGCTGCCCGGATGCAGTCCGAAGAGATGATTTACGTGCCGATGCCGGTCTTCGGGGTCGTCGATGTCGCGCGACCACTCCTGCAGCTGACCGTAACGGCCGATGCGGTACGGAGCCAGATGCTCCAGTACGTATCGCCACTCGTCGCGTTCGGCGGCATCGCCCCCCTCAAGCTCCGAGAGCGCAATCGCATCCTGCAGAATCTCGCGCACCACCGCATGAACGAACGTCGCTCCCTCATCGACAGGTCCGTGTTCGGGCGAGGTCGAAGGGGCGGCGGTAAATACTCCGTCGTCGCGATGCCACAGATAATCGACCGCAAAACGCGCCGACTCCATAATGATTTCGCTGTCGAGATATTTTTCGTCGCGCGTGAAGTCGTACAAATCCCACATCATGGCGGCCAACCACGGACCCGCCACCGGACACAGATTCCACGACATATCCTCGCTCGAGAGCGGAGCCGTAAATCCGAATATGTTGCTCGAAATCGAAGTCGTCCATCCGCGTGCGTCGTAATATGCCCGCGCGGTACGCGAACCTGCAGCACGCTGCATCCTCACGAATTCGAGCAGCGGGAGTTCGCATTCGGCCAGATTGGTCGTACAAGCCGGCCAGTAGTTCATCTGCAAATTGATGTTGTTGTGGTAGTCGGCGTGCCACGGGGCATCCGTGCCGTAACTCCATACACCCTGCAGATTGGCCGGCAGACCCCCTTCGCGCGAAGAGGATATAAGCAGATAGCGGCCGTACTGGAAATAGAGCCGCTCCAGACCCGAATCGCGGCCGCCTTCGCGATAGCGGGCCAGCCGCACGGGAGTCGGAAGCGAATCGCACTCCTCATCCTCCGAATCGGCTCCGAACGACAGCGATACGCGGTCGAAAAGATTTTTGTAGTCGGCCGTATGCTCGGCAAGAAGCTTCTGATAACCCTTCGACACGGCGGCATTCATCGCCTCGAGCGTACTCTTTTCAGGCTCCGCACCCGCAAATGCCCTCGCATCGTGTATATCGGGATTGCAGTTCGGCACATAGTCGGTGTCGGCCGTGATGAAGAAGGTGACCGCCGACGCACCCTCAATCTCGAGACGGCCGTCGTCATACCTTACGGTTCCGCCTTCGGTCACGGCACGCACACGCACCGCATACTCCATTCCGTTGTTGTCGAGAGAGCCCGACCACAACATTCCGTTGCCGCCGTCGGCGCTGAATTCGCCCGAAGAGTCGGCATTGGGGCTGTACTCCAGCCTCAGAGTCTGACTGCCGCCCTCGCATTCGAACCGCATAACCGCCGTATTGGCAGGGTGCGAAACGAAATACCGACGGCGATACTCAAGGCCGTTATCCGAAAATGCGACCCCGGCCACCGCCGAACCGATGTCGAGTTCGCGGCGATAATCGCTCACAGCCGCCGAAACACCCTCCGTCGAGATGCGGAACGAACCGCCGGTAGTGAAATTGCCGAAGACGGTCGGCTTGCCGTCGCGTGAGTCGTAGGCTATCTTGCCATTGAAGTTCCTGACCGTAAGTTCGGTTGCCTTTCTCCGGTCGCCCGCGGCAAAGGCCCGCCGTATTTCGGGGAGCAGATGAGCCGACTCCTTGTCGGCATCCCAATACTCCGCAGGGTCGGAGACCGAACCCGGACCGCCGCGCCACAGACTCTTTTCGTTGAAGGTGACAATCTCCACCCCCGTTCCGCCGGCAACATTGATTCCGAGATTTCCGTTGCCGAGCGGCAGCGTAAGCGACTCCCATTCGGCATTGGACAATCCGTCGGCAAGCTCTATCGGCTCGTCGAACCATATTCTCAAACGATGCTTGCCGCAATCTCCGCCTCCGCACGAGGTCAGAATCGCGACAAGCATCGACGACAACAACAGACGTTTCATCTACTATTTGCGTGTTGCGGGTTTGGGCAGACGCGAAGCCGAAGTCACCGGCTTCAACGTAAAGCCCCATTCGTAATCGCAATCGCTCCACACGGTAGCCTCGCTGATGGGATGCGAACCCCAACTGTCGTAACCGCCCACGCCGGTCTGACGCATATCGATGCACAACTCGACGAAATCGCGCGGTTCTATGTCGTTGATATGCGTATGCTTGCGTTTGCGGTTGCGGGCCTTGTCATCGGAGTGCGAATCTATCTCCTTCTGCGAGAAGTTGTTCCACTGATAGGGTGCATCGGCCTCCTCCGAATCGAAATCCTCGACGCTGTTGCACAAAGCGTTGAACTCCACAAGCGAATCGGCATAGACCGCCAATCCGCGTACTCCGTCGGTGAGCGCCAGCCAACGCACATCGGTGCGGTGACCGTTCTCCTGCGGACGGACATAGGGAACATACATATCTTCGACCCGTTTTGCATACAGTCCGACAGGATAACCCATTTTGCGGTCGCAGTAGTTCTCCTCGGGACCGCGGCCGAACCACAAAGCGCGGTTCATTCTGCGCGGCAGACGCATACGCATTCCGATTCGGGGCACATCCGTGCGTTTTTCGCAAGCCGTGAATTTCACGCCCGCATGAACCGTACCGTCGGCATATACATCGTAGCGTACCGTATAGCTGTTGCCGGCCGGCAGTGCATAGTTCACCTCCACCACCGCAGCCGAACCCTCGGTCGAAGTCGTGATGCCCGTCACCGAAAACTCTTTCGAAGCCTCCTTCCACACCTGCATACGCAGAGGAGCATTGTTGCCGTAATCGTTGTCGGTCGGGGCACGCCAGAAGTTGGGACGCAGTCCGAAACCTTTGTCGGCATACTCCGTTCCGCGCACGCGGTAGCTCGTAACCGCACCCTCGTCACCGTCGAACACGAACTGCATCGCGGGCGAAGATACCGTAACCTTCGAACCGTCGCGCGCAACGACCGGAGCCGCTCCGTGCGGGAGTTCGTTGCGTCGTTCGCCCTGCACCGCGAGAGCGAACTGCTCCGAAGCTATCGTATAACCCGCAGGCACCAGCGGCGAAGCCTTCAAGGTCTCGACCGTGAAATTGACGAAATACTCGGCACCTGCACGACGCTTTACGGCACCGACGGGCACCTCGACCGAAGCCGTACTCTGCGGAGCCAGCGACAACGGCAGCACTCCGCGTTTTACGGGTATTCCCTCTTCGGTTATCTCATACTTCAGGCGATACTCGTCGAGATTGCTGAAGTAGAAGCGGTTGGTAACTGCAAAACGGCCTGCATCGGCATCCTCGGCGGCGAAAGCCACATTCTGATAGTTGTATTTCACCTCGTCGATTGCCGGATGCGGCACTTGGTCGGGACCTATGATGCCGTTGCAGACGAAATTGCCGTCCGAAGGCCGGTCCTTGCCGAAATCGCCGCCGTAAGCCCACCATGCACGACCTTCGGAGTCGTATTGCAGCAAGCCCTGATCGATCCAGTCCCATATGAATCCGCCCTGCAGGTGGCGATGCGCATATATGGCCTGCCACTGACCGTAAAGGTCGCCCGTGGAGTTGCCCATCGCGTGAGCATACTCCGAAGGAACTATCGGACGGTCCGAAGGCTTGCTTCCGGCCTTGCGCAGCCACTCGGCACTCGGATACTGAGGCACGAACATATCGGTGTTCCACTCCCATTCGGCACGTTCGTAGCATACGGGACGCTTCATGACAGCCGCATCCAAATCCTTGAGCATCACATAGGCGTTGTAGAAGTTGTAGCCGTTGCCCGCCTCGTTGCCCAGCGACCATATCGTAACCGACGGGTAGTTCTTGTTGCGTTCGAACATATTGCGGACACGGTGCAGATGCATATCAAGCCAGTCGGGGTTATGGCCCAGCGTGCCCTTCTTCACACCGTCCTCGTGGCCGACA
>JAFLRS010000051.1 GCA_022511355.1 Alistipes sp. | reverse complement strand
TCCGCTCGGAAGACGATCCTTGATTCTGCGTAATTCATTGAATGTGATAATCATAGTTGTATGGTTTTAAGTTTTGTTTTCGTTCGTCTCTGTTTCGACATACTAAATTAACGCTTATTTTCCATTCCGCCAAACTTTTTCGCATTTTTTTACAAAAAAAAGGCTGAAATCGCTTTCAGCCTTAATATGCCCGACGCCACGGACTACTTCTCCTCGATATATATCTGGAATATCAGAGGCGTATAGGATTGTATCTCCGTCGAAATGGTCGTCGTCTCCGTCGTCGTGCCCGTATAGTAGGAGTTGTTGTAGTAATTATACATATTATAATAGTACATATCGTAATACGAACTGCCGTACATACCGTTGTAGTAGTTGTACATATTATAATATGGATTGATGTAGTACGACGAACCCGACGACGTAGTGGTCGTGGAACCCGAACGGCCCGAAGGTCCGTAAGCAAATGTCGAAGTGGCTACTATCGTCGCCCACTGACCGTAACGCAGCCCCGGAATCGAATAGTACCACGCCGTAACCCAATCGTCCTTGTCGCTCTCGGGCGAATAGCTCACAACCGAACCCGAAGCCTCATCGGGACCGAAAACCAACTCGCGAATCTCCGCAATGTTGGAGTCGATGATGAATCCGTCCAAAAATCGGGTGACATACCACACCTTCGCCGTGCCCGATGTCCCGACCTTCTCGCCCTCGTCGGAACCCTCGCCGAAACGCTCCACAAGAATCTCGTTCACACGCTCCTCCAACGACGACATATCGGCATAAACCCCGCCGTCGGAGTAGGCCGCATTGTTCATACGTTTGCCCGTGCCGGCAAGCACGTTGCCGTCATCGTCGGTATCGGAATCCAACTCGTACCCGAAATCGTAACTGAACTTCATCTGCCCGGGCAGATAGTTCTTCGTGACGATAAGCCCCAATATCGTGTCGCAGGCATGACGCCAGTAAAGACCGTCATCCTCCTCCTCTTCGTCATCACCGTCATCCCCGCTGCCGGCAGAATCATCGTCGTCATCGGAAACCTCCCTGACAGGCGAAAGTCCTCCGTGAACGATGCCGAAACCGTCCACAATCGCAGCCTCGAACGAAACGGGATTGTTGATGCGGCCCACAATCTCCACATCCATTATCACGGGACGGTCGCCGTCCAGAGAGTATTCGCCCTCATAGCCGCCGTCGCCCACAAGTCCCGAACCGCCCGTAACCGACGACGGCATATATAGACGCAACTTGGTGCCGTGACGCGCCAGCAACGTCCCCTCGCCGATTTTGAGCTCGTTCTTCATCGCCAGATACGAACCCTCGGTTATCGAAGTGTTCGACGCACCCATAAAACGCATAAAAGGTACATAATGGGTGAATTTGGTGAATGTCCCCTGCATACGGGCCATCTGCTCGTCGCGCGAAATGCACACCTGACCCGCAAGGTCGCGACCCGTAGCCTTATAGAAAATCCAACTGCCGCTCGTCTTGTCCGACGCATCTATAAAACTGTTTATCGGCGAACCTATACTGTCGGCATCCCCCTCGTCGAGCACCTCTACATAATAGGCACCCTCCTCCTGATAGTTCTCCAGCAACTCGGGATGATGATTGCGCATCCACGCACGCAACGAACGGTTCTCGATTACGGAATACTTTTCATCGGTAATCTTGGTGCATGACCACAGCGACATCGCAGCCGCAACGGCAAGCACCGCAATCTTTATTTTTCGCATATCAAGCATATATCTCATTTTCTTTTCTCAATCATCGTTTCTCGACGCCGGCAATCGTGAACAACCACGCCACGGGCGACTCCTTGGGAACCAAACCCACGATACGGCTGCCGTAAGCGGCTTCGTATGTCATGTAGACCTCCACCTCGTCGCCCTCGCAACAACCTACCAACGAACGACTTACTCCACGAACAACATCGTCGCTGCCCGCACGCAGAACCAACGGCTCGGTATTCCAGTATTCGGGGTCGAGACCTCCGCCCGTCTGCTCCATCGCCGCAATTACATCGGCGCGGTTCGACCAGTAAGGCATGGTGTTGGTCAGCGACGAATAGGCGAATACATAGGCGTTGAAATATATCGACACCAAATCGCCCGGCTCTATTACGGCCAGCTCGTCGCGGCCCTCGTCATAAATGGTGGCCACGTAACGGTAGGCGGCATTGTCGTAGACGGTGTAATACGGCGGATTCTCGTCGAGACTCTCGCGTGCGGCCGCCTCCGAAATCAGCCGCGGCTGATGGCCCGACTCGAGATAACGCACTATCGAGGTCTGCTGGTTGGAGATTTTGTTCTCGTCCTTCTTGCAGCCCGCCAACATCACCGGTATCGCAACCGCCGCTATGCAGAGCAATCTTTTCATCGACTTTACGCCTACAAACGTACAAAGTTACGAAAAATATTGTATTCCCCGCAACTTATTTTCATTTTAGAGCCGTTTGAGCGATTCGCGCACCGCATCCTCCACCGAAATCGAAGGCCGTTCGCCGAACAGCTGACGGAGAACCTTCTCCGAAGCCGCCTTCGTGAATCCCAGCATCGTGAGGGCCGAAAGAGCCTCGTCGTAAGTCTCGCTGCCCGCAACGCCTGACGCAACTCCCCCCGAAGCCTTGATGTCGAGCATCTTGCCGCTCAACTCCACTATAATCTTCTGGGCCGTCTTCAGCCCCAGTCCGCGTACATTCTTCAGCAGCACCGCATTGCCCGAAGCTATGATATTCTGCAACTCCGACACCGAATAGGTGGAGAGTATCATGCGGGCCGTATTGCCGCCTACACCCGAAACACTCAACAACAGTCCGAACAACTCGCGTTCGGCCTTGGTGGCGAATCCGTAAAGCAACTGCGCATCCTCGCGCACTATGTAGTGAACATAGAGCTTCACCTCCGAAAGCCGTTCTATCCCGGTGTAGGTCTGCAACGAAATGTTAAGCAGATAACCCACCCCGCCGGCCTCCACAACCGCACTCACCGGAGTGGCTTCAATCAGCGTACCGCGTATATATTCGTACATACAATTATTTTATTAGGTTATCGGATGACAAAAATAAATAAATTTTTCTACCTTTGTAGCTCAATAACGATTTTATAAACGAAAATTAAATACGAGCTATGAAAAAAGTTATCTTCGCCGCTCTCGCAGCAGCACTCGCGGTGACGGCCTGCAACCGCAACCAAACATCGGAAAACGAATCCGCAAATGTTGAAAAACAGACCGTTTCGGCCGGCGATATCGCCTATGTGAACACCGAATACGTACTCACCGAATGCGAACTCTTCAAAACCGAAGGACTCGCACTCCGCGAAAAAACCGAAAAAGCTCAACAAAGCTGGGCCAACAAGGAACGCAACCTGCAAAACGAAGCTGCCCAACTCCAGGAGAAGTATCAGAAAGGACTTATCACTACACGCGACGCTCAGGCTCAACAGGAAGCTCTCGAAAAGAAAGCAGCCAACTATCAGACCAACACCCAGAAAGAGGCTCAGACTCTCGATGAGGAAAACTACGTATTCACCAACCGTCTGCAGGATCTGCTTCTGCGCGCCGTACAGGAACTCAACTCCGACAAACAGTACAAACTCGTGGTCAATGCTTCGGCTCTGCTCGACGCCGACAACTCCCTCGACATCTCCGAAACCGTACTCGAAAAGATGAACGAACTCTACACTCAGGAGAAAAAGAACAAATAATCAGAGCGCCCGCACGTTCCGACAACGATGGGATTCATTCCTTTCCACATAGTCGATCTCATCGACATACTTTTGGTTGCCACCCTCATGTTCAGCATCTGGCGGGCAACCAAAGGTACCAATGCCCCCTACATACTCACAGGCATCGTATTCGTATACCTCATGTGGGTGATAGTGAAGGCACTCAACATGGAACTGCTCTCGGGCATACTCGGACAACTCATAAGCGTGGGCGTAATAGCCCTGCTCATAGTGTTCCAACCCGAAATACGGCAATTCCTGCAAATGATAGGAATGAGGCGAAAAGCCTTCGGCTTCATAACCCGAATCTTCGCACCCCGACGCGAAAAAGAGGTCAATATCTCGCCTATCGCAGCCGCCTGCAAGGATATGGCCGAAACCAAAACCGGAGCCCTAATAGTCCTCGGACAACAGAATCCGCTCAACCTCATAATCGAAGGCGGCATAAAACTCGACGCGGCTATCTCGCAATCCCTTATCAAAAACATCTTCTTCAAAAACGCTCCACTCCATGACGGCGCCGTAATCATCGAAAACAACCGCATAGTCGCCGCCAAATGCATACTGCCCGTCACGCAAAGCGCCGTTCCCAAAGCCTACGGCACACGGCATCGCGCTGCAATCGGCATGAGCGAAATATCCGACGCCATAATAATAGTCGTCTCCGAAGAGACCGGCGACATATCCATAGCCTATCGCGGAGAACTCAAACACAACATCGACCCTACACGACTCGCTCAAGTCGTGAACAAAATCATAAACGCCAATATCCGGCAGGCCGAAAAAGAGGCCAAAGAAGGCAGAGACTGCTCAAAAGAAAACCGGCCCAAAAAGGAGAAAACCTCAAAAAAGGAGAAATCCGAAAACCCCGACACTACGACCGGTACGGACGGCGATTCAACGACTCCGCAACAATAACGCACACCGACTCCAACCCCTCGCGGTCGGTATCGTCGAAGGCATCCGGTTCGCGGCTGTCGATATCCAAAACACCGACAACTTCACCGTCGGCACCCCGCAAAGGCACCACTATCTCGGAACGCGAAAGCGAACTGCAGGCTATATGCCCCGGAAACTCCTCCACGTCGGGAACCACCAGCGTGCAGCCGCGCTCCCATGCCGTTCCGCATACACCGCGTCCGAATCCTATACGGTAACAGGCCGCAGGACCCTGAAACGGAGCCAACTTGAGAACTCCATCCTCAACCATATAGAACCCGACCCAAAAGTATCCCGTGCGCTCATAAATGAGAGCCGCCGCATTGGCCAAAACTCCGGTCGCATTGTCATCAACTCCACCGACCAACAGACGCAGGTCGCGAATCAATTCGTCGTACATCAATCGTTTATCCATAACTCTGCTATCTCTTATCCTTATCCAAAGCCGCCTTCACCGCCGCAGCACGCGAAACCCCCACTACAGCCGCTATCTCCTCCTCGCTCGCAGCCCGAATCTTCGCCAAAGAACGAAAACGCTTCAACAGAGCCTCGATGCTTCTCGGACCGATGCCCTTAACTCCCTCCAACTCGCTGTGAAGAAATGATTTGCTGCGCTTCTGACGATGGAACGCAATGGCAAAACGGTGAACCTCGTCCTGAATATGCGTCAGCAGATGAAACAGCGGCGACGTAACACGCAACCCCACCAACAACGGAGGATAACCGCAATAGAGTTCGGCCGTCCGGTGGCGGTTGTCCTTCGCCAGACCGGCTATCGGAACATCGATGCCCAACCGCTCCAGAACTTCATGTATAACCCCCATCTGACCCTTGCCGCCGTCGGCGATTATCAGGTCGGGAAGCTCGCCGCCCTCATCGAGAATGCGGCGGTAGCGCCGGTAAACCACCTCGCGCATCGAAGCGTAATCGTCGGGACCCTCGACGCTCTTTATGTTGAAATGACGGTACTCCTTGCGCGAAGGCTTCCCGTCGCGGAACACCACGCACGAAGCTACGGCATCGCTGCCCTGAAGATTGGAGTTGTCGAAACACTCGATATGGCGCGGCTGCCGCTCCAACCGCAATTCGCGGCGCATCTCCTCCATTATGCGGTCGGTACGCCGTTCGGGATTCTTTATCTCGAGATTCTTCAACTGCTCGGCACGGTATATACGCGCACTCCTCAACGAAAACTCCAGCAAATCAGACTTCTCGCCGCGCTTCGGAACCGTAAAGACCACTCCGTCGAATATCGCAGCACCCGACGGCATGAACGGCACTATAACCTCGCGCGACAAACCGCCCGCAATCTCCTCGGCAAAATAACCGATTCCCGTCGAAAGCAAATCGGCATCGGAACTCTCCACCCCGCGCGAAAGACGAACCGTCGAAACCCCTACCACCGAACCGCGGCGTATACGCACGAAATTGCAGTATGCCGTATCTTCATTCTCGTCGGCAAGCAGCGAAAATACATCGGCATCCACAATGCGCGCACTCACAATGACCGAACGGCTGCGGTAATTCTCCAACGCATCGAGGCGAGCCTTGAACCGCTGCGCCTGCTCGAATCGCAAAGCCTCCGCAGCACGCGACATCTCGCCCTCGAGGTAGGCTCGCACGGGACGCAAATCGCCCTTAAGCACCGAAACCGCCATCTCGAGCAGTCCGGCATACTCCTCCTCGCTCTGAGCCCCCACGCACGGAGCCTTGCAGTTGCCCAAATGGTATTGCAGACACGGCGTATAACGTCCTTTGGCTATCGCCGACGGAGTAAGATTGAGATTGCAGGTGCGCAAAGGAACCGTGTCGCGCAGAAACTCCAAAACACTGTGCTGCATCGACACCGAACCGTATGGACCGAAATAACGCGAACCGTCACGCACCAACCGGCGCGTGGAACGTATCCGCGGAAAAGGCTCGTTGAGAACCGCAATCCAAGGATAGGTCTTGTCATCCTTGAGCATGATGTTGTAGCGCGGCTGGAGCGTCTTGATAAGCGAATTCTCGAGCAGCAATGCGTCGGTCTCGCTGCCCACCACTATATGGCGTATCTCAACAATGTGACGCACCATGACACGCACCTTCGCACTGTGGTCGCGATTCTCGACAAAATAGGACGAAACACGTTTGCGCAGACTCTTCGCCTTGCCTACATAGATTATACGACCCGAAGAGTCTACAAACTGATAGACCCCGGGCGAAAGCGGCAGCATGGCTACCTGCTCCTTCAATGCGGCTTTGCGGCTGTCGTTCATAATAACGATGACAAATATACTCCTTTTTTAAGGTTTTTTAAGGAATTAATGCGAGAATTTGTTATCTTTGTCCCGTACATAATATATATAGAATAACCTATACTGTTTCAATATGAAAAAACGCAGTTCTCAATTCGTAACGAGACCGGCATTCGGAACGGCAGCCGCCCTCTCCCTGCTGGCATTGACAATCGGCGGTTGCGTCGATAATGACTACGATCTCGACAACATCTCGAAAAAGGTGACTATCGGAGGCGATGAGATTATCCTGCCGCTCGGAAGATTCAGCAGCTCCCTCGACGAACTGCTCGGAGATTCCATCGAAGGTCTCGAAATTCAAAACGGACGATATGTATTCTCATTCGAATCCGATGACGACGATGACAACTCCTTCTCGATGGAAGCCTTCAGCGTGGACCCCGTGGACGGAATATCGGAAATCCACGAAATAAACATCAAGGTCCCCACTCTGCCCGAAACTCTTAACGGCGGCGTACTCCGACAGGAGGTGGAGGGATTCGCAATGCCCGACGTCGATTTCAAAAACCACCACACCCCCGACTTCGGACACATCGATGTGGCCATCAATATGGAACTGCATGACCTCAGCAACTTCTCACAAAACGGAAAAATTACCGTCCCCGAAATAGCCGCAGGTCAGAAAGTCAACTTCGTGCATCCCAAAGACGGCAGCAACGAAGTCAACCTCCACACCGCATTCGACAAACCCGAAGGCATAATCAAATTGGGCAACCTCTTCTTCGGAGGCAACGAAAACGGCTCGCCCCTCACGGTTAAAATCGCTCTCAATTCGCTCAACAACATCCGCGGCGAAGGCAGCAAACTCGAAATGTCGATAACCTTCCCCGAAAGCTACACACTGCGCAATTCGGACGGCACCGACATAGGCCATGCGCTCGCAATCAATCAGGACCTCAAGCCCGAAGACAATGAACTGGAATTCGACCTCTTCATCTACAAAAAGAATCTCGGAGATCTCACCGAAAGCAACGGTCAGTTCATCATCGACGACGAAATCGTATATACATTCAATCTCGAAATACCCCTCAAAGCCGGCGAAATGGACCTCTCCGATGAGGAAAATCTCCCCACATTCGCAATCTCGGCCGAACCCTCGTTCAAAGACCTCGAAGTAGTCCTCGACAAAATCGACGGCATAGGCAGCCGAAGCGAAGTCATCGAAAACGACTTCTACATCGCAGGCGGCATCGAATCGGTAAGCTACGTCGCTTTCAACCCCGAAAAGACCGTAATATCGCTCGGCATCGACGGACTCCAGTGGCTCCCCGATGCAGTCGCCGATGCCATGAATGTAACGCTCACTCTGCCCGATTCCTACGAATTCACGGAGACCCAAAAAACGATAGTCAAGACATTAAAGCAACTCTCGAATGAAGGTGTACAACTCCACCTCAAAGGCGTGGATTGCAACAGAAACAACGGCGGCATAACCGTACAAGAGGGTCATTTGGTAATATCGAGCCAAATCGAAGTGGCGGTTTCCGATGTCGCATCGGGCATCACGGTGAACATCTCCGACATGAACAACCTGCAGAACGCCAAAACGATTTCCACCGTAATCGATATGCAGAGCCTCTCGCTCGACCTCGACAAGAGCGAATTTACGCTCTTCTCCTACGTGGTGCCGACAACCACCTACTCGTTCAACCAGTCAATCGAAATACCCGAACAGATAGAGGGCATCACACGACTCGAAATCACCAACGACCAAGGCAATCCCGTAAATGTGGTATTCTCGCTCGACAGCTCCAAAACAAAGGACTTCCCCAGCGAAAAACTCCGTATCAACAACGCCAGAATAATACTCGACAACCAACTCCGCCCCGCCTCATCGACAACCGCTCAGGGCGGCAGCATAACCCTCGAGCATATCAACGGCGCTGACAGATATGTAATCACCATCCCCGAAATCGTGTGGGAACCCGACAAAGATCATGTCGTCAACATAGCCGAATTCGGATTCGACGCCATCGAAAACCTCGAAATCGAAAATGGCGAACTCAATATCGACGCCTCGATAACCATCGATGCCGAAATCCATCCCGAAGGCGTGGAGTTTAACGAAGAGGAAGAAATCAATGCCATCATCTCCGTCAAAGTGGAAACCGATGACATCCGCTTCAAGAGCTTCACGGGACAAGTAAACGTCGGAGCCGACGACATCGAAACCGAAATCGACCTCTCCGACCTCGGCGATATCGGCATCGAAATCGAAGACATAGGCATCGCACCCGAAATAGAACTCGATGTCAAACGCAACGATATACCCGCTACGGCCGAAATCTCCATATCGCTCATCCCCTTCGATGAAAACGGAGATCAGTTTACCGACGACAACGGTCAGCCCGTAGAGGTGGCAACCACCATCGCCATCCCCGGCAATCAGGCTTCACACATCAAAATATGGACCAAGCCCGGCGACGGAGAAAATGTATATCAGGCCGAACTCGCAAAACTCTTCCACGGCGGCATTCCCTCGAAAATCGATATGAAAATGAGCGTCGGAACACGCAAAGGCGAAGATATAACCATCGACTTCGCACGCACCGACGACTATGCCGTAGAGTACGCCTACAAAGTGACCATCCCCTTCGAATTCGACGCCACTGCAATGAGCTATACACTCGAAGCGGATGAACTCAATATGGATCTGCCCGAAGGCATATCGGTAAAAGAGGTCGCCATAGTGGCCGACTTCACCAGCACCATCCCGTTCTCGCTTTCGCTCGAAAATCCCCAAATACTCGACGCGGACGGCAATGAACTGGAAACCGTCAAAATCAATCTTATGAAAAATGCCTCGTCGGGCGAACGCAACAATGCCGTAAAAGCTTCGAAAGACGGAGTAACACCCGCAAAATCGACCCTCTATTTGGGCATTGCTCTCGCCGACGGAGACCTCGGTCACCTCGCGGAAATGGACGGCATCAAACTCACGTTCAGAATAGACAACTACGACGTGGACAACCGACACAGCGTCCTGCGGCCCGAACAAACCATAGCCGCAATACTCAAAGTGCAAATCAACGGAGGCATAACCGCCGATCTGGATTCGCTCATCGAATAAAGAACACGACGGAAAACCTCAAAGATTAAGAGCAACCGAACAATCATAAGCCAATCACAACAAAATCATGACAGCTATGAAAAAATACATATTAACCGCACTGGCCGCCCTCTCACTCGGACTCTCCGCTTCGGCACAGCTGCGAACCGCCTACTTCATGGAAGGCACGCAGTTCCGCACCGACATGAACCCGGCTCTATACCCCATTCGCGGCTATCTGAACATACCCGTCATCAGCGCATTGCAGTTCAATCTGAACAACAACTTCCTTTCGCTCAACAACTTCATCTACCCCAATCCCAACGGAGAAGGCTCGGTGCTGTTCCTCCACCCCAGCGTCAGAGAAGGCAACAAGTTCCTCAAAAAACTGCCCGAAGACAATATGCTCGGATTCAATACCACAATCAATATCCTCGGATTCGGCGCACATACCCGTAAACTCTTCTGGAACGTGGGACTCAACGTCAAAGCCGAACTGGAACTCAATATCCCCAAAGACCTGTTCCGATTCATGACCACCTTCGGACCCGGTACCTACGACATATCGAACCTCAACGCAAACGCACAAGCCTATTCGGAACTCTTCATAGGTTTCGCCGTCCCCGTCACCGACTGGTTCGTAATAGGCGCACGCGTGAAAGGTCTGCTCGGTATAGCCAACATAGACATGGGACTCGACAAAACCTCCATCAAACTTACCGATACCGAAGTCTCAGGCAAAATGAGCGGCACCATGAGAATGAGCTCCATTATCAACAATCAGGTGGCCCAAAACTCGAACCTCGACTTCGGCGATATGTTCAACTTCAGCCTCGACAACCTCGGATTCAAACACTTCGGCGGCGCAATCGACCTCGGTCTCGAAGTCACTCTGCTCAAAAATCTGCGACTCTCGGCCGCAGTCACCGACCTCGGCTGGATTCAGTGGCACAAGTCCAAAACCATCATGGGCAATATCTCAGCCGATGCCAAATACACCGGATACGACTTCGATGCCAATGAAGTCGAATTCGATTTCTCCGAACCCGAAATTACCGTGGGAGGCAAATCCGATTCCTACATGAAGCGTCTTAACACCTCGCTCAACGTGGGCGCAGAATACACATTCTGCAAAGACCGACTCAGCCTCGGCGTCCTCTCGCATACCCGATTCGGCAGCGTCGCAACGCACACCGACCTCACCGTCTCGGCCAACTTCCGACCACTGAGCTGGCTCTCGGCTTCGGTAAGCCAAACGCTGCTCAACAACAACGCTCTCGGAGTATTCGGATTCGCCCTCAACCTCCATCCTCCCGGAATCAATATCTTCGCCGGCGCCGACTTCATAAACTTCAAAGTGGCCAAAGGAATACCCATCCCCGTAAAGATGAGCTCGTTCAACATCTACACCGGATTCGGATTCAACATCGGCAAGGCAAGATTCCACAAGAACAGCAAATTCTACAAACCGCTCGAGAAAAAGAGCAAAAAGAAAAAATAACCTATATTATACACACAAAAATAACCTCGCTGCGAGCGAGGTTATTTTTTTCATATTCTGAAAACTCCTATTCACATACAACGGCATCCACACGGCGGTCGTGAGGCTCCGA
>JAFLRS010000050.1 GCA_022511355.1 Alistipes sp. | reverse complement strand
GCAACTCCTGCGCGGAGGTCTGCGTCTGGAAAAAATCCTAAACGAAATTTACTAAACCAGAGGCATAACCATAAACCACGACTCCATGTACCATACGGTACATGGAGTCGTGTTCATATATACCACAGCGGCTAATCCTCAGCCCTGCGATGACCCGTGCGACGCTCGCGACTCTCACGCGAACGTTCGTTCTGCTCGCGCCAATCAGTATTCATGTCGAGCCAGTATATAACATCCTCGGTGAGAGTGTCGCTGCGGTCGTACCATCGGCCCTGCTCGAGCAAACGCATCTTATACTGACCGATACGCTCCGCAATCGGGAACTTCGGACGCTCCAACAACTCCTTCTCCTCACGTACGGACGGACGCAACACTCGCGTGAATACACTATCCTGCAACGGACGACGCTCCTCCTGCCACGTGAATCCCTGAAGAAACAACTCCTGCGACTCGGGGATCTTTTCCATCGGATAAAGCCAATACTCGGGCGTCCCGCGATACGTTATGCCCGTTATCTCCTGCTCCTCGATATAAAAAGTCATGTCGGCACTGGTAATGTACATCAAACCCTGTATATCGCCGGTCGCATCATCCTGCATATAATATATCGTCTGCGCATTGCCGTTCACATCGTCACGGTATATCTCGTTGTTGCGGAACCGCGAATACATACTCTTACCCGCAACCTGATTGTAATGCAGCGTGTCGAGCTTCGATATCATCATGGGCTTGCCGATGAACTCCGCATAGTCTATCGCCTGATTCAGCGTATGTATGTCGGTCTGCTCCGAAGTTATCTGATTCTGACCGTTCCACAAAACCGGCTCGATATACATACGGATTACCGAATCCAGCGTCGACGAGGACAACGAATCGCAAACAGCCTGAAAATCGCTGCGGAATATGCGTACATTGCGGAATCCGCGCGTAAGACGGTATACCGTATCCATCTCAACCGCAACAGAATCCAATACCGCCGAATCGGGCTGCCATGAAGCTATAATCGAATCGAGACGCGCGTGAGCCACCGAATCGTTCAAATATATCTCGGCAAACATCATACTGTCAATCTGCGACAGCACCGATGCGTCCGCAGGCTGCAACTTGATGCCCTTGCGGCTCAATCGAGCCAGCATCTTGCGGCGGCGAGCCTCCTCACGAAGCGTCTGCTTCGCACGCACTGTCGAATCGCGGCGGTTCTGCTTCTCCAACTGCGCCTTGCGCTTCGCCCTGCGGCGGTCGGCTATCTCCTCGAGCTTGCGTTTCAACTCCAACTCGCGGGCCTTCTTCTTCTCGGCCGCCTTGCGCTGCTTCTCGGCCCGCTCCTGCTCCGCAATCTCGCGCAAACGTGCCTTACGTTCCTCCTTGCTCAACTCCGACAACGGAACCTCCGCTTCGACCTCCTCAGCAACCTCCGACTCCATATCGGACTCAGCTTCGGACGAATCCTGCTCCACGTCAGACACCGACGGCTCATCCTCCGACTCCCCGGAAATCTCTTCCGAAGGACTCTCCTCCTCCGCAACCGGTTCGGACTCCGGCCGTTCGGAAGACTCCTCCAAAAGATTCGGCACCGCCGCTTCGGCAGCAGCAATCTCCGCAACAGGCACGGCAAACTCGGCCTTCCGCTCCGCAACCGTCTCCGTATTCTCGTTCCCGTCCGCCAAACGCGCAGCCTCGGCCTCCTCACGGTCGCGCAGCGTACTGCGCGTATGCATCATGATGGTGTCGGCTCGCATAAAGAGCGAATCGCCCTGCTCGGGGTCGTAACTTATCACCGCAGGCTCGAGCGTGAGCAACGCGTCGCCATACTCATCCCAATACTCGCCCCAATCACCGAACGAAAGTATCTTGTGCTCGCTGTCGTCAATCTGAATGTCGCGGCGCAACAAAGCATAGCCCGTCTCGCGCCAATAGTCGAGACTGTCGCTCCATACCTCACGCAACTCGGTGAGTATATATCCGTTACGCGTAATAACATACTTCTCCTCGCTGCGGTCGTAGTCGCCGCGGTCGGCATAAAGGTATTCGCCCTTGTCGTTCCAGATGTTGGTATGCTCGAAAAACCGCGCATTGTCGGTCTCGATGTTGTAAATGACCGAATCGCCCGTCATCTGATAGCTGTCGTTGCGCATCTCAACCGCATCGACTCCTATCATCTCGTGAGTGTCGGCATAATAATAGCCGCGCTCCGCCTCCAAAATGTTGTCGCGGTTGGTGATAACGCCGCCGTCGTCGAACTCGCCGATATTCAACTTCGTGTCGAATTTGAAACGGTAGGTGTACAACGTCGCATCCCCGTCCACAACCTTCACCAACGGAGAATATACCTCAGCCTTGCTGGTGACTCCGTCGTAATCGGCACGGTCTCCGTAAATATATGTGTCGTTCTTGTTTATCAGCACGCTGCCGAAACACTCCAAACGCTGGTCGCCGTAACGGACCGCACTGTCGCACGTAATAACCGCACCGTTATGATGACCGATGAAGTTGCCCACAAGGCATATCACCGAAGAATCGTTACCCAAATCGTAAGGGTACACGATGTCGGCCGCCAAATCGACCATCTTCGTATCTTCATCCTCGACATCAGGCGAGGATGCAGGCTGCGGCAGCTGCAAATCGGGATTGCGGGAGTTGTAGGCACGCGCAAATCCGCCTACAACACCCAAAACTATCAATATGGATACGAGCCTGCGCACCGTCCTCTACTTCAACCAATTTTTGTTGGCGAACTCACCGTTGCGGAACTCGGGGTCGATATAGACATACATCGATTCTATCTTCTTGTCGAGCCACTTCACGAAAACCTCCTCCTGCTTGGTCATCAACGCCATCTCCTCGATGCGCAGATAGTCATCCTCAAGCGAGGCCGTATGCGCAGGAATAATCTCGACCAACTTGACAATCTTGCTCAAAGTGTTGCCGACCAAATCCTGACTCTGGAACGCAGGCGAAATCTCTCCCACCTTCAAACGACGCAACGCATTGTAATCCTCGATGCTCTTGCCCGCACCGAAATCCTCCTTCAGAAAACGAGTCGCCGTAAGCTTCGCATCGAAATGGTAGGTCCGCTCCAAAAGGTCGTTGTTGGAGACGATTCCTCCGTTCATCTTCGAAAAGGCATCGTCAGAAAACTCGAACGCCGCACGCTCGAACGACAACGAATCCTTGCGGATGAGATTCGCTATGCTGTCGAGAACCCGCATAGGCTCGATAAGCTCGTCCGCTGCATATGTGGGACGCAACAGTATGTGACGGCAATGATAAAGATTGCCCTTCTTGTCAATCAACTGTATGATGTGGAATCCGTATTCGGTCTCCACAACCTCCGAAACCTGACCCGTGCGCAACTCCGCCAAAGCCTCCGCAAACGGCTGAACAAATCCCTCCAATGGCATAGGCTCCATCTCGCCGCCTCGTATCGCCGAACCGTCGAGCGAATACATACGCGCCATCACCGCAAACTGAGTGTTGCCCGTAATGATGCGCTCCCGCATATCCAACAGGCGTTCGCGAGTGCGCTGCTTCGCCTCCACCATCGACGAAGGAAACTTCGTAATCTGCGCATAAACATACTGCTCCGCTATCGTCGGCAGACTGTCGCGGCTCAAACCCTTGTAATATCGCTCCACCTCGCCCGGAGTAACCGTCACCTTGCTCGTCACCTCGTTCTGCATGGCCATCGCATAAGCCTGCTCCTCGTATCCGCGACGCAGCAATTCGCGCAAATTGAAAATCTGCATATGATGGCGAGCCTCCAGAGCCGATATCGAACCCTCCTCCTCAATCATCGCATTCACAGCCTCCTCAACACGCTGCACAATGTCGCCGGTGTTGATGTCCACCGAGTCGATAAGCGCCTGATTATACAACAACTTCTGCAACAACAGATTCTCCAAAGCCTCATTCATCGGGTCGCGGTCCGACGTGAATCCCATCTCACGATATCGCGCAGTAAGCTGCTGCGCCGTCTCGGTAACCTCAGAATAGAGTATCGACGAACCGCCTACTACCGCTACCACCTTGTCGAGCATCACCTGACGCTTAGCCGCAATGCCCATCGCCGCCGCCACTATCAACAACGGCAACAACGTCCTCTTAAAAAACATATCAAGACTATTTTTCTTCATCAATATATCGCTTTACGTGACGGTCCTCTGCCGCCGCACGAATTATTTCATTCTCGTGACTGCGGATTATCTCGCCGCGACGCTGCGTCTCCAATATCCGCTTCACAGTCTCGCTCACCATCTCCAACGGCTGTATATCGCCCCGACGCAACACCGAATCGATGCTGAAATAGTAAAGTATTCCGTCGGCCGTCATCTTCTGAACACCGCCGCGACCCAATAGCGATTCGTAACTCTCGCTGCGAACCGTCGGCAACATCGCCAGAAAATCGCTGTAATCGGTCCACTCCGTGAACTCGTACAACGGAAAATTGTTCTTTACGCACATATCGCGGAACTCCTGCTCCGATGCCGCATTGCCACGCTTCTTCATGTTCTCGACCAAACGCTCCTTCTGACGGAACCGCTCGCCGAACGATACCACCGTGCCTTTGACCACCGTGCGGTCGAGACGGAAATCGGTTTTGTGCGCATCGTAATAAGCCGCTATCTCATCATCGCCCACCACGGTCATCTCGCTGTCCAGATAGTACTGCTCGAACTTCTTGATAAGCAACGACTGGCGGTACTCCTCGACCTGATTCTCGATGTCCGACGCCGACGACGGAAACATCGCCTCGGCCTGACGAACCTTCAACTGCTTGACTATCCACCGGTCTACATACGAACCCACGAACTGCACGCTGTCGGCTCCCGTAATATTCTTGGGCATAATCGCCAGCACCTCCGACGAATACAGCTCCTTGCGGCCCACTCGCGCCAATCGGACATCGTCGGATGGCATAACAGGCATCTCGCCGCAGGAAAGCATTCCCGCCGCAATGCACATCGAAACAAGTGCCGTTTTTATTCTGACTGCGCAAATATTCATAATCTAAAGGGCAAATATAGGCATTTTTACCCGAAAATAACGAACACGGATGCAATATTATTACGCGCACACCCGATATTATTCCGCTTTTTCGGCCAGACGCTCGCGGCGAAGACCCGACACAAGGTCGGCAAGACCGATGATGCAAATCAGCAGCGACACGCCGTAAACCGTATAACGGATGCGCTCGTCGGGCATCATCGAGGAGAATGTACTGTCACCCAAACCGAAACTTATCATGGTGAGCGCCAGTGCGTTGTTTATCGCGTGCAGAAGTATTGCCGAAAATATGGAACGCGAACGGATGCAGATATATCCCAGTATCGAACCCAATACCAACGCATTGACCATCGAGGTAATCTGACCGTGTATCACCGCAAAAAAGAGCGACGAAAAAATCCACGCCGAAATCACGCCGTACTTCGCACGCAACGACTCCAAAACTATCCCGCGACACAAAACCTCCTCGCACACCGGTGCCACCAAAACCGTCACCGACAAAGCGAAAAATCCGCGGCCGACCGTATCGGGAATCGGCGGCAAAAGCATCAACAGAGGTTCGATGACTATGTCGGTGGCCAGCATCCACACTACACCCCACAAAATAAGCGCGGGATTGAAACCCGCCACGGAGAATCGAACCGTGCGGCCGCGACCGCCGCGCAACCGGCGGTATAGAAGTATGCCACCTATCGACAACAACATCGACGGCGCATAGACCAGCATCAGAGTGCGGGCCGTATCCAGCTCGGCCGTAAGCGAAATGTCGGCATCGGCACTCGCAACCGCCGCCAAATCGGGCAACCGCAACCCCATAAGCATTCCGCAACCAACCACAATCAACTGCGAAACACTCACCCATACCAGCATGATTATATAGTCGAACGCATTGGGAAATATGCGCCAGCCCGCCGATGCGGAAGAAATATAGGATGAAATCTTCATATTCAATCCGTTATACAAAAAAAGCTTCCAAAGGTAGCCATTTTTCGCCAAAATTGTAAAAATTCCGCGGATTTTTATTACTTTTGTCCGATTATAGCTTATTCGCAAAAAGAGTATTTATGTCAAAAGTAGTGGCTTTAGCCAATCAGAAAGGCGGTGTAGGAAAAACCACCACCGCCATAAACCTCGCAGCCTCCGTGGCTCTGCTCGGTAAAAAAGTGCTTCTCGTCGATGCCGACCCCCAGGCAAATGCAACCTCGGGACTCGGTTTCGATATCAATCTCGACGGCATCTACGAATGCATTACGGGACAAGCTCAACCCGCCGACGTCATACTCCGCAGCAACGATGTCAAAAAACTCGACCTGCTGCCATCGAGCATCGACCTCGTCGCCGCCGATACCGAACTCCCCGCCATGGAAAACGCACACCGCGTGGTGAAAAGCATAATCGACTCGGTACGCGACAACTACGACTATATCTTCATCGACTGCTCGCCCTCGCTCGGCTACACCACCGTGAACATCCTCACAGCCGCCGATTCGGTACTCATACCCGTACAATGCGAATACCTCGCTCTCGAAGGACTCAGCAAACTGCTCAATACCGTCAAAAAGGTCAAAAGCGCACTCAATCCGCAACTCGAAATCGAAGGATTCGTACTCACCATGTACATGAAAAACCGACTCAATAACCAAGTAGTCAATGAAGTAAGACAACACTTCGGAGGTCTCGCATTCGAAACCGTAATCCAACGAAACGTAAGACTCGGAGAAGCTCCCTCGCACGGCAAACCCATAATGCTCTACGACGCCTCCGCAGTCGGCGCAACCAACTACCTCAACCTCGCTAAAGAGTTCCTCAAACGTAACCGCAAACACTAAAAACCGCAATATGAAACAGAAAGGACTGGGACGCGGCCTCGATGCCATCTTCGGCTCCGAACGCGTGGACATAAAAAACAAACCGATGTCGGAAATGGCCGAAATTGCCATCGCCGACATAATGCCCAACCCCAATCAGCCGCGACGACAATTCGACGAAGAAGCTCTCGCCGAACTCGCCGACTCCATTCGCTCGCTCGGCCTTATCCAACCCGTCACCGTCAAACGCAACGGCAACGGCAAATATCTGCTCATCAGCGGCGAACGACGCTGGAGAGCCTCGCAAACAGCAGGACTGCAATCGCTGCCCGCATACATACGCGAAGCCGATGACACCGATCTGCACGCCATGGCGCTCGTGGAAAACCTCCAGCGGCGAGACCTCAATGCCATAGAGGTCGCGCTCGGACTCCAGCGTCTCGTGGATGAATGCGGACTCACTCAGGACGCCCTCTCCGACAAAGTGGGCATGAAACGCTCCACCGTCGCAAACTATATGCGACTGCTCAAACTCCCCGCAGAGGTGCAACTCGCCATCAAAGAGGGCGTAATCTCAACCGGACACGCCAAAGCCATAGCCGGCGCAGCTCCCGAAGATCAACTGCGTCTGCTGCGCAAATGCATACGCAAAGCTCTCTCCGTGCGGCAAACCGAAGAGGCCGTGAGAACTCTCGCCGAAAAAAACGCCGCAACGCCCGACCGCGAAGAAGAAGAGTATCCCGAAAGCTATTCGCGTCTGGTAGAGCAGCTCGAACGTCTCTTCACCGAAGACATAAGCATCAAACGCGGCAAAAACGGCGGCGGCAAAATCGTCATTGGTTTCAGCGACGATGCCGACATAGAACGCATACTCAACCGCGTGAAAATGGCCTGAATCAAACCATCGCAAAGCGAATGAAAACAATCGGTCATATGCGCTCAATCACGGCTCTCCTGCTCACGGCGGCGGCAATACTCATGTCATCGTCCGCCGCAGCCCAGGTGCAGCGCTACCGCGGCGAACGACGCATAGTCAAAGGCGGAATGGAAGTGAAACCGCAGCCGCTCGCCGATTCGCTCGCCTCACTCGCCGACTCGCTCCTCACCGCCGCAGATTCACTCGCATTCGCCGCCGATTCGCTCCTCATGCCACTCACCGATTCGCTGCCCGCACCCGTAGAAAGAGATTCGCTCGCCGCAGAAAAACTCGATTCGCTCGAAATGCTCCTCGCAGACGACAAACCAGTCAAAGAAAAAAAAGAACGCCGTCCCTTCATAAGCGACTCCATGGGCATCTCCCGCGTCAGCTGGCTCTCGGCCGTACTGCCCGGTTTCGGTCAAATATACAACAAACAATACTGGAAACTGCCAATACTCTACTCCACCGTCGGAGCCTCGCTCGGGATGTTCTTCTACGAAAACAACAAATACAAACCCCTAAAAAAAGAATTCGACCTCCTTACCGATCAGGGACTCTATCGCACCGATGAACTCAACCGCGTTCAGGGTGCCATGATAAAACACAACACCCTGCGCGAAGTATATCTCGGAGCAGCTATCGCCTCATACATCTTCTTCATAGGCGACGCCGCCGTCAAATACTCTACTAACGACGTCTCCTCCGTCAAACGCGCCACCACCCTCGCAATCATCTGCCCGGGTGCCGGTCAGGTCTACAACAAAAGCTACTGGCGGCTACCAATAGTCCTCGGAGGTTTCGCCACAACCATCTACTGCATCGACTGGAACAACCGAGGATATCAGCGCTTCAAAAAAGCCTACCGGCTGCGCGCAAACTACGACCTCCATCCCGATGACTACCCCGACGGCTCAACTGACGAATTCAACGGCCGATATTCACCCACATTCCTCAAAAATCTGCGCGACAGCTACCGCCGAAACCGTGACCTCTGCATAATACTCACGGCCGGATTATACATCCTTCAGGTAATAGACGCTCATGTCGATGCCCATCTGCGCGACTTCGACATCTCGGACGACCTCTCGCTCAACGTCATGCCCGCCATAGATTATGCTTACTCGCCGGCCCTCGGCAAAGCAAGCCCCGTATTCGGAATGGGTATCGGAATAAACTTCTGACAATGAAAAAACTATCAGCAACTCTACTGACCATGCTCCTCGTCGCAATATGCTGCTGCGACGCCAATGCTCAACACACCGACAACAACAAACTCAGAAACATATTCAAAAAACGCAACAAAACCGAACTGCCGCAGCAGACCGCAAACGCAGAACTTAAATCAGACTCCACGACTACGGCTCCCGTCGCCGCCGAAACCCCAACTCAGAACGTCACCGTCGAACAATCCGCATACGAACCGCAACTCAACCGCGAACTCTCGCCCGAAGAGATAGATTCGCTCCTCGCAGAGTGGAACCGCGACCTCAATGAACGCGCATTCGACAACTTCTACAAAAATTTTATCTCCGTAGACAACTGCGAACCCGAAGCCGATATAGCCGCAATTCCCGATTCGGTATTCGTGCAGCGTCTGCGGGCTCTCGCATCGCCCGTACAACTGCCCTACAATCAGGTCGTAAAAACCTCCATATCTCGCTATCTCAATACACGTTACGGACTGCTCAACCGAATACTCGCTCTCTCGAAATACTACTTCCCCATAATCGAAGAAGAACTGATAAAAGAGGGTCTGCCAGTCGAACTGCGAATAATGCCCGTAATAGAATCGGCTCTCGTCCCGCAGGCCGTCTCAAAACGCGGAGCAGCAGGTCTGTGGCAATTTATGCCCGCAACCGGCAAATCATACGGTCTGGAAGTGAACTCGCTCGTCGATGAACGCTGCGACCCCGTAACCGCCACACGCGCCGCCTGCAAATATATGCGAGACCTCTACAACATCTACAACGACTGGATACTCGCCATCGCAGCCTACAACTGCGGACCCGGAAACGTGAACAAAGCCCTCGCCCGGGCCGGACAAAACAGCAAAACATTCTGGGATATCTACTACTATCTGCCCGCCGAAACCCGAGGCTATGTCCCCGCATTCATCGGCGCATCTTACGCCTGCGCATATCACAAACTCCACGGAATAGAGGTAGAACCCGCATCACTCCCCGTAGCAACCGACACCATAACCGTAAACCGCATAATGCATCTCGAACAGGTATCCTCAACCATAGACGTCCCACTCGATATGCTGCGCAAACTAAATCCGCAATACAAACTCGACATCATACCCGCTACCAACAGACCCTACGCTCTCGTGCTGCCATTGCAGTTCATAAGCCGGTATGTGGAAAATGAATCGCAAATATTCGCCAAAGACTCCACATACCTCAAAGAGTACATCAACCCTGCAAATATCGACAAAAAACGACTCGAAAGACCCGGATACACATACACCGTCCGCAGCGGAGATACCCTCAGCGGCATCGCAAACCGAAATCATGTATCCGTCAAAGAACTGATGCGGTGGAACGGACTCAAAAACGACCGTCTGCGCATAGGTCAGAAATTAAGAATAGAAAAAGCAAGGTGATAACCGATTCGCACGATACCATAGCCGCCCCGGCAACAGCCACGGGAGGCGCAATCGCCCTCATAAGAGTGAGCGGCCCTCATGCCCTCGTATGCTGCGACCGCATATTCAAAGGTTCGGTCAGACTCGCCGACGCACACCCCAACACCATCCACTACGGACACATTGTCGACGGAGAACGCGAAATAGATGACGTACTCATGTCGGTATTCCGCGCTCCGCACTCCTACACCGGCGAAGACTCCGCGGAAATCTCGGTACACGGTTCGCGTTACATAGTCGCCGAAGTGCTGCGTCTGCTTTCCCGATGCGGAGTACGAATGGCCGCCCCCGGAGAATTTACCGTAAGAGCGTTCCTCGCAGGCAAAATGGACCTCTCACAAGCCGAAGCCGTCGCCGACATGATCGCCGCCGACTCCAAAGCCGCACACGCTCTCGCCTCAACCCAAATGAAAGGCGGTTATTCGTCGTCACTCCACGAACTCCGGCAACAACTGCTCGATGCCGCCGCACTGCTCGAACTCGAACTCGACTTCTCTGAAGAAGATGTGGAGTTCGCCGACAGAACTCAACTGGCAGCCATGCTCGACAATATTTCAGCTGAAGTCCAGCGGCTTGCAAGCTCCTTCCACACCGGCAATGCTCTCAAAGAAGGCGTAGCAGTAGCCATCGTCGGCAAACCCAACGTCGGCAAAAGCACCCTCCTCAACCGCCTCACAGGCGAAGAACGCGCAATAACCTCCGAAATAGCCGGCACCACTCGCGATACAATCGAAGAGAGCTGCGACATCGACGGCGTAAGATTCAGATTCATAGACACCGCCGGCATAAGAGAAACCGATGACAAACTCGAACGAATGGGCATAGAACGCACCCGAAAAGCTATTGCCGATGCAAGAATCATCGTTTCGATAAACGAATCGGGAACCGAAGCCGAATCGGTGGACATCAAAGAGGGTCAGACGGTTATAGAGGTAATCAACAAATCAGACCTCGCGGACGTGAACTCCGATATGACCGAAAACGACCGCCTGCGGATTTCGGCTCTGACGGGCGACGGCATAGAGGAGTTACGAATGCGTTTGCGGGCCGTCATCGACACCGACGGAGCCTACACCGGAGAGACGATAGTAACCAATTCGAGACATTTCGATGCCTTACAGCGTGCTTCGGCATCCCTGACGGCTGCGCGTTCGGCGTTGGACTCCGGTTTGTCGGGCGAACTGTTAAGCGAAGAACTCCGCGAAGTTCTGAATATCCTCGGCGAAATCACCGGCGAAGTTACATCCGATGATATTTTGCAAAATATTTTCTCACGGTTTTGCATCGGCAAGTAAGATGCCCTGAACGACTATAACCAGTTATAAGCAATTATTA
>JAFLRS010000005.1 GCA_022511355.1 Alistipes sp. | reverse complement strand
GGAATACCGAGAAGTCGCCTGTATGTCGCGGCCATATCCAGTTGTCGGTATCGCCTCCGAATTTGCCGATGGCCGAGGGGGGTGTTCCTACCAAGCGAACATCTTCGAAACGCTGCCATACGAACAGGAATATCTGATTTCCGTAATACATTTTCTCCACCGAGGCATGATAGCCTGCACCTTCGCTGCGTGCCGTATTTTTGATGTCGTTTTCGTCTTCGCCGGCGGCTATGCGGTCGGTTATATCCTCCATTCTGACGAGGAAGTCCACCCACAGACCGTCGCACGGAAGCTCTTCGGCCTGCGATTTCGCCCAGAATCCGTAGGTGAGGTAGTCATGATCGACGGTGGAGAGTTTCTGCACCGAGCCGTATCCGCAGTGGTGGTTGGTGAGCAGGAGGCCCTGTCCCGACACTATTTCGCCGGTGCATCCTCCGCCGAAGAGTACGACGGCATCCTTGAGCGAGGCTTTGTTTACGGAGTAGATGTCTTCGGCTTTGAGTTTGAATCCTTTGGCGCGCATATCCTTAATGCGCGACGAGATGAGCGAAGGAAGCCACATACCTTCGTCGGCGGCTGCGGGGAGGGCTGCCGCGAGCATCATGGCCAGAGTGATTACGAATTTTTTCATATTATATAATAGGTACGTGTTTGTCGTTTTCGTACCGGTTCGTACAAAGATACTCTTAATTGCCGAAATCGCAAAACCCGCGGGGTGAAAAAGAGGGGTTGCGGTTGTTGGCGGCACATTTTTTATCTACTCTTTTTCAACACCCGCAACCGCCGCAGGAAAGTGTATGCCGCGCTGCGGAGTGCGAAAAAGAGTGCTTTTGACAAAGTTTTGAACATCGCGGAGGTTGTCGGCTTTTGTGCTTTCGCCGAAATTGTCTACATTTGTTTGCGCAAAAATGCGAACAGGTATGGCAGAATACAAGAAGAGTTACAATAACGGCCGTTCGGAACGCAATCGCGAAGCGTATGAGGCGATGACGGATGTTTCGGGCAATGTGCCGCCGCAGGCGACCGACCTCGAGAAGGCGGTGCTGGGAGCCCTGATGCTCGAACGTGACAGTATCATCACCGTTCAGGAGTTCGTGACGGCCGATGCGTTCTACACCGAGGAGCATCGTTTGATATACGCCGCGATAGAGGAGTTGTCGGCCGACCTGAAGCCGATAGACCTCTATACCGTCACCGAGAAGCTGCGTGCGAAGAAGCAGTTGGCGAAGGTGGGCGGAGCGGCCTATCTGGCCCAGCTGACGCAGTTGGTGGGTTCGGCGGCGAATGTGGAGTTTCACGCTAAAATCGTGGCGCAGAAGTATGTGCAGCGCGAGTTGATACGTTCGGCGATCGAGATTCAGCGCCGCTCCTACGATGACGAGACCGATGTCACTGATTTGATAGCACTTGCCGAGAGTGCGATTTTCACTGTGGCGGAGGGTCATGTCAAACGTTCGGTGCAGTCGTCGCAGGATGTGCTGCGGCGCACGATTCAGCAAATCGAGGAGGCGGGCAAGAATGCGGGAGCCTTCAACGGCGTGCCGTCGGGATTCATGGCTCTCGACCGCATTACGTTGGGTTGGCAGCCTTCGGACCTTATCATCGTGGCGGCTCGTCCGTCGATGGGTAAGACGGCTTTCGTACTCTCGATGGCCCGCAACATGGCTATCGAACACGAAAACGGAGTGGCATTCTTTTCGCTCGAGATGTCGTCCACGCAGCTGATGATGCGTTTGGTGGTGGCCGAGACGGGTCTGCGCAGCGAGGATATCCGCAGCGGACGACTCACGCCCGAACAGTGGCGTCACCTCGAAAATTCGGTAAAGCCGTTGGCTTCGGCTCCGTTGTTCATCGACGACACGCCTGCGCTGTCGGTGTTCGAATTCCGTTCGAAGGCCCGTCGTCTGAAGCGTCACAACGATATTAAAATCATCATTATAGACTACCTCCAGCTGATGACCGGCACGCAGGATTCGAAAGGAAACCGCGAGCAGGAGGTGGCATTCATTTCGCGAACGCTCAAGGCTATCGCCAAGGAGTTGGACGTGCCGATTATAGCCCTTTCGCAGCTCAACCGAAGTGCCGAAGCGCGCGGCGGTTCGAAGCGTCCGCAGCTGTCGGACCTGCGGGAGTCGGGAGCCATCGAGCAGGATGCCGATATCGTGGCGTTCATCCATCGTCCGGAGTATTACGGCTTCACCCAGACCGAGGACGGTACGCCTACGGCGGGCATGGCCGAGATTATTCTGGCCAAGCACCGCAACGGTGCGGTCACCGATGTGAATCTGCGGTTCATCAAGGACCAGGCGCGTTTTACCGACATCGATGCGGGCGCTCCGGTGCCGGTGGAGTCGCAGCAGTACGACGATTATGCGAGCGAAGGCGTTACGGGAGCGGTTACGGCTTTGGGTTCGGGCGTGAACGACGAATTCGGCAATTTCGGGACTCCGCAGCGTATCGACGACGTTCCGTTTTAGATAACCGTTTAACGATTTCGAATCATGTTCGTAAGGACTTATGCAGGAACGATTTCGGGCATCGACGCTCTGCCTGTCGAGGTTGAGGTCAATGTTTCGGGCGGGGCATTGGGGCTTTATCTGGTAGGTTTGCCCGACAATGCGGTCAAGGAGAGTCAGGAGCGGATACGTGCCGCATTCGGCAATTCGCAGTACAAGATGAGTTCCAAGAAGATTGTGGTCAATCTGGCTCCTGCCGATTTGCGCAAGGAGGGAACCGCTTTCGACCTGCCCATCGCAATCGGAATACTTGCCGGCACCGAACAGATTTCGGCCGAACTGCTGCCGACCACGATGCTTATCGGCGAATTGTCGCTCGACGGCGGCGTGAAGGCGGTGAAGGGGGTGCTTCCGATGGTGGACCGTGCCCGACGCGAGGGGTTGCGGCGGGTGATTCTGCCGGCCGACAATGCCGTCGAGGGTGCCGTGGTGGAGGGCATCGATGTCATTCCGGTGGGGAGTCTGGCCGAGGCCGCGGGCTATCTGAACGGATTCGTGGATATAGCTCCCGTCAGGCACGTCACCCGCGCCGAGGAGGAGAGTGCGATGAACCGCTATGCCGAGGATTTCGCCGATGTGCGGGGTCAGGCCAATGTAAAACGCGCGCTGGAGATTGCGGCTGCCGGCGGTCACAACGTCATAATGATAGGTGCCCCGGGTTCGGGAAAGACCATGCTTGCGCGTCGTCTGCCCACGATTCTGCCGCCGATGTCGGTGGATGAGGCGCTCGAATGCACCAAAATACACTCCGTGGCCGGCAAGCTCGGAGCGGCGTCGGGTCTGCTCGTGTGCCGTCCCTTCCGTGCGCCGCATCATCTTACTTCGCAGGTGGCTCTGATAGGAGGCGGTCAGTCGCCGCATCCGGGCGAGGTGTCGCTGGCACACAACGGCGTTCTGTTCATGGACGAACTCCCCGAATTCGGACGCAATGCCCTCGAGGTGCTGCGTCAGCCTCTCGAAGAGCGTAAGATTACGGTTTCGCGGGCGCGTTACAGCGTCGAATATCCGGCGAACTTCACCCTCGTGGCCGCGATGAATCCGTGTCCGTGCGGATTCTACAACCACCCCTCACGCGAATGTACCTGTTCACGTTCGGCCGTTCACCACTATATGTCCCGCATTTCGGGTCCACTGCTCGACCGCATCGACCTGCATATCGAGGTCACTCCCGTTTCGATTTCGGAGATGACTTCGGACCGAAGCGAAGAACCGAGTGCCGTTATCCGCGAGCGTGTCATGCGTGCGCGTGAGATTCAGCAGCGCCGTTTCGCGGGTACGGGCGTCTACACCAATTCGATGATGAACAGCCGTATGCTGCGCGAGTATTGCGTTCTGGATGCGGGTGCGCGCGGATTGCTCGAACGTGCCATGGACCGTCTTTCGCTTTCGGCGCGGGCCTACGACCGCATAGTGAAGGTGGCCCGGACGATTGCCGATTTGGAGGGTGCCGCCGACATAGGGGCCGCCCATATTTCGGAGGCCATCAACTACCGCACTCTCGACCGTGACGGCTGGGGCAAATAGAGTGGATACGAAACAGAAAACTTGATACAATGAAGAGATTTGTTATGCTTTTTTCGGTGCTGCTGATGCTGTCGGCCACGGCTGCGGCCAAGCGTACCGATGCCGTGAAAGCCCGCGACAATGACCGTTATGTGGTGATTTTGTCGTTGGATGCTTTCCGTTGGGATTTGACTTCGCGCGCCGACACTCCCACATTCGATTCGCTGCGTCGTGCGGGCACCTATGCCGAGACCTATCCGTGTTTCCCGTCGAACACCTTTCCCAATCACTATGCGATGGCTACGGGTCTGCACCCCAATCATCACGGATTGGTAAACAACGGTTTCCGCGACAAGCTGCTGAACAAGGGCTATTCGATGGGCAACAGAACCGCTATGGACGACCCCGATTTCTACTACGGCGAGCCGATTTGGAATACGGTGGAGCATCAGGGCAAGCTGGCAAGCACCTTCATGTGGGTGGGCTGCGAGACGGCAATCAACGGCCGTCATGCCACGGAGTGGGAGTATTATTCGGCTTCGATTCCGTTCAAGCAGCGGGCCGATTGGGTAATCGAGGCTCTGCACCGTCCCGTGGAGGAGATTCCCAACCTCATTATGTGGTACATCGAGGAGCCTGATGCCATAATGCACAAGACGGGGCCTGAATCGGCCGAGACGAAGGCTATGGTGGAGCGTCTCGACGGCATACTCAACTACTTTTTCAGTCGGGTTAAAAGTTCGCCGGTTTACGACAAAATCGATTTCATAGTGACTGCCGACCACGGTATGGCCGAGACTTCGCCGCTGCGTGTCATCGAGTTGTGGCCTTATCTGGATGCTTCGCGCATTCGTGAGACGGCATTCGGCACGCCGATGGGTTTCGAGGTGGATGAGGATTATCTCGACGAGGCATACCGCACGCTGTCGCAGGTCGAGCATATCAGAGTTTTCAAGCGCGACGAGATGCCTGCGAAGTATCACTACGGCTCTTACAAGGCCCGCATCAACAATTTGCTGGTGCTGCCCGACGTGGGATGGAAGCTGCGCTATACCGATCCGAATCAGGTGCGCGAACCGCGTCCCGAAAAGGGCGATCATGTGCGTCCGCAGGCCGACCCCGCACAGATTCAGGTGGGCGGGGCTCACGGTTACGACCCGTTCGAGAAGGATATGTCCACGATATTTTACGCTTCGGGTCCGCATTTCAAAAAGGGATTCCGACAGAAGCCGTTTCAGAATCTGAATGTCTATCTTATTCTGTGTCATCTGCTCGATGTCGAGCCTGCGCCCAACGACTGCGACTGGAAAGCGATACGGAAAATGTTCACCGAACCCAAGCGGTAGGTTGAAATCCCGCGATTATATTTAATGCACCATGATACCCCTCCCTTTCTTAAAGGGAGGGGAGAGGGGAGGGAATGTAAATATAAATAAAAGGGATATTTCAATAATTGTCCTGAAATCCGACCTCTTTTCAAAAGAGGTCGGATTTTTCTTTGCTCTTACGGGAATATTCGTTATTTTTGTAGAGATTTCGCAAAAAATCAGACTTATGAAAAGAGTTATACTTTCGGGCGGAGGAACGGGCGGTCACATATATCCGGCCGTTGCGGTTGCAGAGGCTCTCAAGCGGCGTCACGGCGACGATATCGAGATTTTGTTCGTCGGAGCCGAGGGCAAGATGGAGATGGAGAAGATTCCGGCATTGGGTTACAACATCATAGGGTTGCCCATATTGGGTTTGCAGCGCCGTTTCACGCTGAAGAATATCGAGGTTCCGGTTCGTGTCGCCAAGAGTGTAATGAAGGCGTTCGAACTGTTGAAGATGTTCAAACCCGACGTCGTTGCGGGATTCGGAGGCTATGCGAGCGCTCCCATATTGTGGGCTGCGCAGCGCAAAAAGATTCCCACCGTCATTCAGGAGCAGAACTCTTTTGCGGGTGTTGCGAACAAGGTGCTGGCCAAACGTGCTTCGTCGATATGCGTTGCCTATGAGGGGATGGAGAGGTTTTTTCCGGCCGACAAGATTGTCATGACGGGCAATCCGCTTCGCGGCAGTTTCGGTGACGGTCGGAGCGTCGACAGGAGCGAGGCTCTGTCCTATTACGGACTCACGTCGGAGCTGCCGGTGCTGCTGGTTGTCGGAGGTTCGCTCGGCACGCGCACGCTCAACAACATGATGAAGTCGTGGATAGTCACTTTGGGCGGCGATGCACCCGTTCAGGTGATATGGCAGACCGGCAAGTACTACGATGCCGAGATGCAGGCTTTCACCGACTCCTATCCCACGGCCCACATACGCCGTTTGCCTTTTATCGACCGTATGGACTATGCCTATGCGGCGGCGGATCTGGTAATTTCGCGCAGCGGAGCCTGTACGGTTTCGGAGTTGTGTCTGGCGGGCAAGCCCACGATATTCGTACCGTCGCCCAATGTAGCCGAGGACCATCAGACGAAGAATGCACGTGCGCTTGTCGATAAGAGCGCTGCCGAGATGGTTGCCGATTCCGATGCGGTGGAGTGCGGAATGGATTCGGCTTTGAAGCTGCTGGCCAACCCCAAACGGCTCAAGAGTCTGAGTGCGAATATTTCGAAGCTGGCGATTGCCGACTCTGCCGACAGAGTGGCTGCCGAGATAGAGAAACAGTTGTACCGGTAACGGATATGGAGTTCGAAAGAGTATACTTTTTGGGAATCGGGGGCATAGGAATGAGTGCCCTCGCACGATATTTCATGCACGAGGGCAAGAGTGTGGCCGGTTATGACCGCACGCCTTCGAAGCTCACGGCCGAGTTGGAGGCCGAGGGAGCCGATATTCACTATGAGGATGATGTGAATCTGATTCCTGCCCCATTTCGTGACAGTGCGGCCACGATAACGGTCTATACGCCGGCCGTGCCGTCGGACCATTCGGAGCTGAACTGGTTCCGCGACAACGGATTCGAGGTGGTGAAGCGTTCGCAGATGCTGGGTCATCTTTCGGCCGGCAAGTATGTGATGGCGGTTGCGGGTACCCACGGCAAAACCACCACTACAACTTTGGTGGCGTGGCTCAACCGTGAGGTTGCGGGCGGCGGCAGTGCGTTTCTCGGCGGCATATCCCGAAATTTCGACAACAATCTCGTTTTGGGCGCCGGCGACCGTCTGGCTGTCGAAGCCGACGAGTTCGACCGTTCGTTTCTGCGTCTTTCGCCCGATGCGGCGGTGATAACCTCGGCCGATGCCGACCATCTGGATATTTACGGCACGCATGAGGCTGTGAAGGAGGCTTTTTCGCAATTCGTGTCGCGGATAAAGAGCGGCGGTGCGCTGGTAATCAAAAAGGGTGTCGATATAAAGATAGAGAACGACGGCATCAGGGTGTGGCGATATTCGCTCGACGAGCCGTGCGACTTCTATGCGAGCCGCATCGAGTCTGCGGGCGAGGGTCGCTACCGATACGACATAACCACCCCCGACGGTGTGATAACCGACTGCGTGCTTGGTGTTCCGGGCCGCATAAATATCGAGAATTCGATTGCGGCTGCGGCTCTCATGTGGTGTGCGGCTCAGCACTTCGGCGAGCGGCTCGATGCAGAGCTTGTGCGTCGCGGACTGGCCGGATTCGAAGGGGTGAAGCGTCGTTTCGAATGTTATGTCAATACTCCGTCGGCGGTCTATATCGACGACTATGCACATCATCCGCGCGAACTTGCTGCGGCAATCATGTCGGTAAAGGGTATGTATCCTTCGCGCAAGGTTACGGCGGTGTTCCAGCCTCACCTCTACACCCGCACCCGCGACCTCTATGCGGAGTTCGCCGAGGCGTTGTCGAAAGCCGACGAGGTGGTGCTGCTGCCGATATATCCCGCGCGCGAGGAGCCTATCGAGGGGATAACGACCGAAATAATAGCCGAACGCGTTACGGTTCCGTGCCGGATTACCGACCGCGAGCATCTGGCGGCCGAGATAGAGTCGATGCCTGTGGAGGTGGTTGTCACGTTCGGGGCGGGCAATATCGACGCCTGCTGCGAGGCGGTGGCCGGAGTGATGAGAAGAAAGGGCGGCGGGTGCTGATGAAGAGTTGGGTCAAATATCTGTTGTCGTTTGTGCTGTGGGTCGTTGTGGCGGTCTACATTTTGTGGGCGTCGTCGCTTGTGAAGCGCGGTTATGCCGAGACCGTCATCGAGGGGTATGAAATCGACATAGCCGACAGTACGGCCGACCGTCGTCTGGTCACGGAGCGGATGGTGCGCGAATGGCTCGAGGGCAGCGGCATCCGAATCGAGGGCAGCACCGTTGCCGAACTTGATGTTCAGGGCATAGAACGTGCGGTTGCCGACAACGGATTCGTCGGAAAGGTGTCGGCCTATGCGTCGGCCGACGGCATTCTCCGCATAGAGGTGCGTCAGCGGACTCCGTTGCTGCGTCTGCTTACCGACGGCTACGACCGCTATATTACCGAAGATGGTTTTGTTTTCGGCACGCCTTCGTCGTCGGCCATTTATGTGCCGGTGGTTACGGGCGGATTCAAGCCTATGTTTCCGGCCGATTACGAGGGCGACATTGCGGACTACCGCGATATGCTTATTTCGGGCGAGAACGGTATTGTTCACAATATAAGCGAATTGCGTAAGCGCAAGGCCGAAATCGAACATTTGAACGAGGCATTGCGCGGCCGCATCAAGGAGTGGCGTCGCGTGAATACCAAAATCCGCTGGTGGAACAGCGAGGCCACGCGCGAGTGGAAGAAGAACCGCGAGACGGAGAAGGTTCGCCAGATAGCTTTGAAGGAGGATTCGATTCGTCGGAACCGCCGCGAGCTGATGCATATAGGCACGCGTTTGTCGGCCGAGCGCAATGCGATAAAAAAAACCGAGGAAAAGTATGAAGATTTGCTCAAACTGCTTAACTTTGTGGAGCGGTTGGAGAATGACAAATTCTGGCAGTCGGAGATTGTGCAGATAGTGGCCGCACGAAGTGCCAGCGGGGTTCTGGAGTTGAAGCTCATACCTCGCAGCGGTTCGTTCGTTATCGAGTTCGGAGCGGTATCGAATGTCGAAGCCAAGCTCGACAAACTTATGAAATTTTACAGCAGCGGACTCCGAAACCGCGGTTGGAATGAATATTCGGTCGTGAGCGTCGCCTACAAAGGTCAGGTGGTGTGCCGCAAGGCCGGACGTTGAACAATGACAAAATAAGAAATTGCAGGATATGAACAACAAAAAGTATGTAGTGGGTGTGGATATCGGTTCTTCGACTCTGGTGATGACTGTGGGTTCGGTGGACGAATCTACGGGCTTCATGACGGTGGAAGCTCTGCTCACCCGTCGGGCTGAGGGCATCGAGAACGGAAAAATCGAAAATGTGAACAAAGTGGCGGCAAGCCTTGTCGATATGAAGTGCGAAATCGAATCTTCGCTCGGAATACGCATCGGGGAGGCTTATGCCGGCGTGTCGGGAGCATTTATACGATACAGCACCTATTCGGACCACGTGTTCGTGGCCGACAGCGTGAACTATGTGGTGTCGCAGGGCGATGTAGATGCGCTCAACGACCGCATGAGGCACGTCACCGTCCCCGAAGACGAGGAGATTATCGGCCGATTCCCGCTCAACTATATGATAGACAACCGTCGCGAAACCGAAGATCCGGTGGGTTCGTTCAGTCATCAGCTCTCTTCGACCTTCGCATTCATAATAGGCAAGAAGAAGCCGCTGTCGCATATCTACATGGCTTTCGAGAAGGCCGGCATCAAGCTGGCGGGTCTGTTCGCCAATTCGGCCGTTGTGGGCGAGGCGGTACTCGGACTCGATGAGAAGAACGAAGGTGTCGCCGTGGCGGACATCGGTTCCGACTCTACGGATGTAGCCGTATATTGCGGCGGTATTCTGCGTTATGCGGCCACCATCCCCATGGGCGGACGTGCAATCGACAACGACATCAACAAGTACGGAGTGCCTATGCGCACGGCCGAGGAGTTGAAAAAGGAGAACGGCTCGGCATTGTCGGAGCTTATCCCCGAGGAGAGTACTCTGCCGGTGCGTATTACGGGCAAGGCCGTGAAGTCGGTGCGCGAACGCAATCTGGTAGCCATCATCGAAGCGCGTCTTATCGACATTATAGACTACGTTAAGGATGAAATCAAGGCTTCGGGCTACGAAAACAGACTGCCTTACGGTTTGGTGCTGACGGGAGGTTCCGCCTCCATATCCAAAATCGACGAGTTGTTCGCTGCGCATACCGGTTACGATGTTCGCATAGGAATGGCTACGACCGATTTGGACGATGTGTCGCTCAAGAAGATAGACTCTCTCGAATACAGTGCGGCAGTGGCTTTGCTGCTTGCCGGAGCCGAAAAGGGCGGATGTTCCGTATCGGGAGTCGAGCCTCAGCGCGCGTCGGAGAGCAAGACAGCGCCTGCGTCGGAGAGCAGGAACAGCGATTTGAGTTTGCAGTTCCCGGGCGACGGCAAGCGTACCGAACCGCGCCGCGGTACTGCGGTGACTCATGTGCCTCCTCAGCGCGAGGAGTATAAACCTGCTCCGAGGCCCGAATACAGACCCGAGGTCAAGACTCCTGCGGTTAAGCCGGCCGATGTTGCGGAGAGTCGTCCCGAACCTGTTGCGGAGAGTTCTGCCGTGCAGCCCGAGGTTAAGCCCGAACAGCCGGCAATCAAGCCCGAACAGCCGAAAAAGAGATGGCAGTTCGGCCTTATAGATATGCTGAACGGCATATTCAGCGGTGACGGCGACACTCCGTTGAACGAATCGGCGTCGGAGGGTGAGCGCGAGCCGGCGTCGCGTCCGAAGGCCCGTCCCGAATTGAAAGACTTCTTCGTGGAGGGCGAGGACAAGGAGGAAATTTAAGAAAAGGAGAAGAGAGAGATGAGTGGTATAATGAATGAGTTGCGTGCCGTGCGCAAGGATTCCCCCAAGATTACCGTCATAGGAGTCGGGGGCGGTGGCGGCAATGCTGTGAACCATATGTTCGAGGAGGGTATTTCGGGAGTGACCTTCATGGTCTGCAACACCGACCAGCAGGCGCTCGACAACAGTCCCGTATCCCGCAAGATAGTTATGGGTTCGGGTTTGGGCGCCGGCAACATTCCCGAGATAGCTTTCAAGGCGGCGATGGGTTCGATGGAAGAGATTAAGAACGAACTGTCGTCACCCAAGCCCGATATGCTCTTCATAACTGCTGGAATGGGAGGCGGTACAGGTACGGGAGCTTCGCCGGTAGTTGCGCGCGTAGCCCGCGAACTGGGCATTCTCACGGTGGCGATTGTCACCATGCCCAAGTCGAACGAGGGCAAACGCCGCCGTCGTCAGGCGGAGGAGGGCATTCACGAACTGAAGCAGTATATCGACTCCATACTTGTCATCGAGAACGACAATATAGCCAAGATTTACGGCAAGGATTCGCTTTATGACGGATTCCGCCGTGCCGACGAGGTGCTGACCAAGGCGGCGAAGGGCATTGCCGAGCTGATAACCATTCACGGACGGCACAACGTCGATTTGCCCGATGTGCGCACGACGCTCGAGAACAGCGGCCGCGTACATTTCAGTGTGGCTACGGCGAGCGGTCCCAACCGTATTGCCGACCTTATCGACAAGTCGTTGTATTCGCCTCTGCTCGAGCAGTCGATTACGGGTGCGCGTCGTGCGATAGTCAATTTGTCGGCGGCGTCGTTCACGGGCGACAACAATGTTACGCAGGAGGAGTTCGACCTCATTCTGAATGCCATACGCGAAGCTGCGGGCGTAGAGGAGGACGGCACCGACCTCGAACTTATATGGGGTACTACCGAGAAACCCGAACTGGGCGATGAGTTGGAGTTGGTGCTTGTGGCTGCGAATTTCAAGGATAATGTAGGTTCGGAGCAGCGCGTGGAGAGCGTGGAGAGCGGTACGCCCGTCATGTTGGGTTCGCGTCCCGACCGTTACAGCGACATAGCTTCGAAACTGGATGTTCCGGCCTATCAGCGCCGCAATTTCCATATGACTACCGAGAGCGCAGGCACGCGCGGCAGTTCCGAGAGTTCGCGTCCGCGGTCGAAGAGCAAACCTTCGGGTTCGTCGAAGTACGCTTCGCAGGGCATATCTCTTTTCGGCGACGACAACGACAACTGATAGCGGAGCGTGGAGCCGATAATCCTATATAACGGAATCTCGACGGCGGTAATCGTCAAATTGGCAGTGACGGCCGTGCTGCTTTCGGTGTCGGCGATGGTGTCGGCGTCGGAGGTTGCATTTTTCTCGCTGTCGCACAATGATATACGTGTCATCCGCGAATCGAAGAGCTTTGCTGCCGAGGCGGTCATGAAACTGCTCGGAGATGTGGATATTCTGCTGGCCACGATATTGATTGCCAACAATTTGGTCAATATCGGAATCGTTATTTTGTCGGCCGACATCCTCTCCGACATCTTTACGTTCTACCGGTTCGAATTTCTGGTCAAGAGCGTGCTGCTCACGTTTTTGCTGCTGCTTTTCGGCGAGATTCTTCCCAAGATTTTCGCTCAGGATTCGTACCGCCGCGTGGCGTTGCGTCTGGCATGGCCTCTGACGGTCATACGCTGGATATTCTATCCGTTTTCGTATGTTTTGGTGCGCATCAGCGGCCGTGTGAGCGAGATTGCCGCCCGCAACGAGGAGAATATCTCCATCGAGGAGCTTGCCGATGCCGTCGATATGACCGACGCTTCGTCGAGCGAGGAGCGCAAGATGCTGTCGGGCATAGTGCAGTTCGTGAATACCGAGGTCGAGGAGATTATGCATTCGCGTGTCGATATAACGTTTGTGGATATCAAGGCCGATTTCGACGAGGTGAAGCGCGTGATTATCGAATCGGGATTTTCGCGCATTCCGGTTTGCGACGAGGACCCCGACAATATCAAGGGTACGATTTATGTCAAGGACCTGCTTCCGCACATCAAGGAGGGGTCGGGTTTCGGGTGGCAGCGTCTGATGCGCAAGGCTTATTTTGTTCCCAAGCACAAGAAGATTAACGACCTGCTCGAGGAGTTCCGCGCCCATAAGGTTCACATGGCGATAGTGGTGGACGAATACGGAGCCACGCAGGGTCTGCTCTCTTTGGAGGACATTTTGGAGGAGGTCGTGGGCGAGATTTCCGACGAGAGCGATGCCGACGAGTCGTTCTACAAGCGTCTCAACGACCATACATATCTGTTCGAGGGCAAGACTCACATTGTCGATTTCGAACGGGTTCTCAATCTCGACGAGGATACATTTTCGGATGTTCAGGGTCGTGCCGAGACTCTGGCCGGTCTGATGCTGGAGTTGAACCGCAATTTTCTGAAGAAGGGCGACAAGCTCGAGTCGCATGGCGTGACCTTTACGGTCGAGGCGCTTGACGGACGCCGCATCGACAAGATAAAGGTGGTGACCGATGTGTGATGCGCGGTTGATATTGGAGCCGGTGCCGGCGGATGGTGAGCTGCGGAATCTGATTGTGACCGACGGCGAACGCCTTCGGGCCGGGGGATTCGCACCGCGCCGCCGCAACGAATATCTTATGTGGCGCACTGTGGTGCGGCGCGAATTGGGAGCCGATGTGGAGATCGGTTACGATTCGGCGGGAGCGCCGGTACTCGAAAATCGGAATGAACATATCGGGGTGTCGCACAGTGCCGATTATGTGGCGGTGGTGATTTCTCCGCGCCGTTGTGCGGTGGATGTCGAGTCGTTGTCGCGCGACTTTGCGAAGGTCGCTTCGCGCTACATGACTCCGGCCGAAGCTGCGCTTTCGGATAATGCCGCGCTGCCGGCGGCGGTATGGTGTGCGAAGGAGTGCCTCTACAAATACGGAGGCAGGAGGGGTTTGGACTTTTTGCGCGATATATGCGTCGAAAAGGTCGATTTCGGGAGCGGAACCGTAGTCGGACGCATCTGCAATGATGATTCGGTGGAGATGCGGATGTCGGTTCACGAGGGCAGTCTTGTTGTTTGGGTCGGATAGTTTTCGTATCTTTGCAGCCGAAATGGGCAAACAGATAACCACACTCTCTTTGGGAACCGATTCGCTTTCCCGTCTGTTGCCGAGATATGCCATACCTGCCATTATCGCGATGACTTCGACATCGCTGTTCAACATCGTGGACAGCATATTCATCGGTCGCGGCGTAGGTGCGCTGGCTATTTCGGGAATGGCTCTCACGATGCCTATAATGAATGTAGCGGCGGCATTCGGTTCGATGGTGGGAGTGGGTGCGGCGGCCATAACCTCGATTCGGTTGGGTCAGGGCAATCTGCGTGCGGCCGAGAAGACTCTGGGCAACGTGGTGCTGCTCAATGTGATGTTGGGAGTGGTTATCGGTGCGTTGGGTCTGCTGTTTCTCGACCCGATTCTCTACTTTTTCGGCGCCAGCGAACAGACCATATCCTATGCCCGCGAATTCTTGCACGTCATACTGGCCGGCAACTGCATAACTCATCTCTATTTGGGTCTGAACGAGTTGATGCGCGCTTCGGGCTATCCTCAGAAGTCGATGTATGCCATGTTGGTTTCGGTTGCGGTGAACTGCGTGCTGAATCCGCTCTTTATCTTCAAATTCGGATGGGGTATACAGGGTTCGGCCTTTTCGACTCTGATTGCGCAGTGTGCGGCTCTGTCCATTTCGCTGCATCATTTCTCGCGACGGGACAGTTTTCTGCGCTTCAAGCGCGGCACATTCCGATTCAATTCGCGAATCGTGGGAGCGATTATCAGCATAGGTCTGGCGCCGTTTCTTATGAACATCTGCGCCTCCATAGTGGTGATATTCGTCAATAAGGCTTTGACGACCTATGGCGGAGACCTCGATATCGGAGCTTTCGGAATCATCAACCGTATGGCTATGCTCTTCATAATGATTGTGTTGGGACTTAATCAGGGTATGCAGCCGATTGTGGGCTACAATTACGGGGCACGCAAATACGACCGTGTTGTCAATGCCTATTTCATTACGGTGACGTGTGCGGTGGTCATTACCACTATTGGTTATCTTATCAGCCGTTTCATTCCCGAGCAGGTTGCGCATCTGTTCGTGGGCGGCAATGATGTCGATGCCGCGGCTTTGACGGAGTCGGTGGTTTACGGCATGAAGTATATGATGTGTATGTTCTGGGCGGTCGGATTCCAGATTGTTACCGGCAACTTTTTCCAGTATATCGGAAAGCCCAGGCGGGCGATTTTGATTTCGATGACGCGTCAGATGTTGTTTTTGGTGCCTTTGCTGATTATTCTGCCTCCCGAGATGGGTGTTACGGGCGTATGGGTGGCGCAACCCGTAGCCGATACTTTGTCGGTGGTGTTGGCTGCGGTGCTGATATTTTTCCAGATTCGCCGTTTGCGCCGCAATCCCGATGCGGAACAGAGTATATAACGGAGTATAATATAATAAAATATGGAGAAAGATAGAAAAATCGGATTTTTCGAGAAGTATCTGACCTTGTGGGTGGCTCTGTGCATCGTGGCCGGAATAGCTCTCGGACAACTGTTTCCGGCCGTGCCCGAGTATCTGGGCCGCTTCGAGTATGCGAACGTGTCGATTCCTGTCGCGGTGCTGATATGGTTGATGATATATCCCATGATGCTCAAGGTGGATTTTCGTTCCGTGCGCAATGTGGCACGACAGCCCAAAGGCATAGTCGTGACCTGCGTAACCAACTGGTTGGTGAAGCCGTTCACGATGTTCGGCATTGCGTGGCTGTTTTTCTTCGTGATTTTCAAGGCGTGGATTCCCGCCCCGCTTGCCGATGAATATCTTGCGGGTGCCGTATTGCTCGGGGCGGCTCCCTGCACGGCGATGGTTTTCGTGTGGAGTTGGCTTACAAAGGGCGATGCTGCCTATACGCTTGTTCAGGTGGCCGTCAATGACCTGATTATTCTGGTTGCCTTCGCTCCTCTTACGGCTCTGCTGCTCGGAATCGGAGGCGTGACGGTGCCGATGGATACTCTTTTGCTGTCGGTGCTGTTGTTCGTGGTGATTCCGTTGGCGGCGGGCGTGATTACGCGCATAACGGTAGTGCGTCGTCGCGGCATCGACTACTTCAACAACGTATTTGTCAAGAAGTTCGACAACATCACGATTGTCGGACTGCTGCTGACGCTCGTTATTCTCTTCTCGTTTCAGGGCGAGACGATATTATCGAATCCGCTGCATATCGCGCTGATTGCGGTTCCGCTCATCGTGCAGACCTTCTGCATCTTCTTCGTGGCTTACGGTTGGGCGAAGTGGTGGCGGCTGCCTCACTCTATAGCCGCTCCTGCCGCCATGATAGGTGCAAGCAACTTCTTCGAGTTGGCGGTAGCGGTAGCCATATCGCTCTTCGGTTTGCAGTCGGGCGCGGCTTTGGCGACGGTGGTTGGGGTGCTGGTCGAGGTTCCGGTAATGCTGATGCTGGTCCGCATTGCCAATGCCACGCGGCACGGATTCGAGTAGTTGCTTTCCTCCCGTAAAATAAAAAAGCTGCCTTGATACGGGCAGCTTTTTTTCTGTTGCGGCGGTCGGGTCGTCAGAGTCCCAACTTTTTGCGTATAGCCTTCGGAATGGCGTTTTTGTTCACCATTATGGACATGGTTTTGTACTCCACGAACGGACGCGAGAAGTAGTAGTAGCCGTCGTAGGGAGGCAGCACGTCCCACGAGTTCTTGACCTTGTAGTAGGGGTTGCCGATTTGGTCGGTGGCGGTGCCGATGATTACCATACCGTGGTCGTCGGTGGTTTCGTAGTTGTCGAAAGCCTCCTGACGCATCTGTTGGGTGATAACCTTCTCTTTGCCGGGTTTGTCGAATTTGTAGAGTTCGTTTTCTTTTTCGCGGTCGGTGAGTTTTCCCCAGCGTTCGGCTTCGGTGCCGCTCATGCTTTCGATGTCGGCTTCGGGCACGATGCCTATGCACTTCGAGCGATTGAATCCGCGTTCGCTGACGTCGGTGCCCCATTCGATGGAGTAACCGTTTTCGAGAGCGTTGTCGATTATGGCCATCATCTCATCGAGAGGCACGTTGTAGACGGTGCCCCAAGCCCAGTTGTCGGGAATCTCGAGTATGAACTGCGTGTAGAAGGGATGATGCGTGAACGACGATATGCTTACATAGTCATCGAGGTCGATGGGGAGCGATTCGGCAAACGATTCGGGGGTATACTCTTTGCCTTCGTAGGTAAAGGTTTCGGGACGCGGGCCGAAATATGCGTCGAGTATGCCGTTGAGACCGGCTTGCCATGCGGTGGTGAGTTTGCGTCCTTTGATTACGGCATCCATATAGCCTTTGAGTACGGCGTCTATTTCGCTGAAGTCGGGTTTGTCGGTTCCGTAGTTGAAACCGGGGTAGACCTCCTGCGGAACGATTCCGTAGTCGCGAATGCCGTTGGTAACGTCGTGGTCTGCGCCGCCTACCGCGAAGTTGAGATTGCCGTGCAGACGTGCATATTTGACAGCCTTTTCGAAGTAGATGTTGCGTACTATCCACATTTCCGAGAGGTCGAGTTCGGGACCGCCGGCCTTCATTATTTCATTTTCGATGAACGACAGGCCCGAGAAGCACCAGCACGTTCCGCTGCGGAACTGGTCTTTGACCGAGGTGGTTTTCACGAGTTTGCCGTCGGTAAACTGATAACCGTTCTCATTTTCGGGTTTTTGTGCCGTTGCCGACACCACTGCTCCCAAGGCGAGGAGCGACATGACGATCTTCTTCATTTCATCTATTTTTTACTGTTCGCTATTATTTTCAGACACTCTTCGAGGGTCACGGTTTCGGGTTTCACGCTTTTGGGCAGACGATAGTTTTTGCCTTTGCCTGCGATGTAGGGTCCGTAGAGTCCGTTTTTGATTACGATGTCGGGGTTTTCGGGGAATGTGCGCAGGGGGATGCTGGCCATTGCCGCTTTGTTGTTGTGGAGTTCGAGAACCTCGACGGCCCGTTCGAAGGTGATGGTGTAGGGGTCATCTTTTTTGTCGAGTGAGGCGAAGGTTTTACCATGCCGCACGTAGGCTCCGAACCGTCCTATGCCCACGACGAGGTCTTCGTCTTTGTAGGGGCCCAGATTGCGCGGCAGGGCGAACAGACCGAGTGCCTCTTCGAGCGTGAGTGCTTCGATAAGCTGACCCTTTTTGAGCGAAGCGAAACGCGGTTTTTCGCCTTCGGGGGCTTCGATTTCCACCATCGGGCCGTAGCGTCCTATGCGGGCCTTCACCGTGCGTCCGGTTGCGGGGTCGGTACCTATGATTCGGGTTTGGCCGGCCTTGTCGGTCTGACGGTCCATCGCCGACTCCACCATTTCGTGGAACGGAACGTAGAACTGACCTATCATCTTGTTCCATGTGATTTCGCCTTCGGCTATGCGGTCGAACTCCTTCTCGACATCGGCCGTGAAGTTGTATTCGAGAATAGGTGCGAACTGCGCTTCCAGATAGTCGTTCACAATCATACCAACATCGGTGGGTGTGAGTCGGTTTTTCTCGGCGCCGTAGCTCTCCGACATCACTTTGTCGGTGATTTTGCCGCCCGAGAGGGTCATCTGACGATAGCTGCGTTTTTTGGCGGGTTTGCTCTGACGCTCCACGTATCCGCGGGTGATGATTGTTGAGATTGTGGGTGCGTAGGTCGAGGGACGGCCTATGCCCAGCTCTTCGAGCCGCTTCACGAGCATCGCTTCGTTGTAGCGGGCGGGCGGCGTGGTGAAACGTTCCGTGGCGGTTATGCTCTGAGCCTTCAGCTCTTCGCCGCGCACGATTGTGGGGAGCATATTCTCCTGCTGTTCCTGTTCGTCGTCGGTCGATTCGGAGTACAGACGCAGGAATCCGTCGAAGCGCACCACCGAACCCGTAGCCGTAAAACGACGGTCGCTGCCCGAACAGGATATCTCCACCGTTGTGCGGTCTATGTCGGCCGCCACCATCTGCGAGGCTACCGTGCGTTTCCATATCAGGTCGTAGAGTCGTTTTTCGGCTTCGCTGCCCGATATTTCGCGACGGTCTATGTAGGAGGGGCGAATCGCTTCATGAGCCTCCTGTGCCCCCTTGCTGCGGGTGATGTAGTTGTGCGGATTCGAATATTGTTCGCCGAAGAGAGTCGTTACTGCGGTTTTGCATTGAGCTATGGCCATTCTCGAGAGGTTCACCGAGTCGGTACGCATATAGGTTATAAGACCCTGTTCATAAAGACGCTGTGCGGTGGCCATGGTCTGCGACACCGACATACCCAATTTGCGTGCGGCGTCCTGCTGGAGCGTCGAGGTGGTAAAGGGCGGAGCGGGATGCCGCTTGACGGGTTTCTCTTCGACGCTTTCGGCGCGGAACGAAGCCCCGATGCAGGATGCGAGGAAATCGTGCGCTTCCTGTTCGTTGGCGAAGCGGTGAGCCACTTCGGCTCTGAATGCGTTCTCTTTTTTGCCGCCGGCGAAGAACTGACCTCCCACGCGGAAATAGGGTGTGCCGTTGAAGGCTATGATTTCGCGTTCGCGTTCGACGAGCAGACGCACCGCGACGCTCTGTACGCGGCCGGCCGACAATGACGGCCGCACCTTTTTCCAGAGTACGGGCGAGAGTTCGAAACCGACCAAACGGTCGAGTACGCGTCGTGCCTGCTGCGCATTTACGAGATGCATATCCACCGTGCGGGGATGTTCTATGGCTTCGAGTATGGCATTTTTGGTTATTTCGTGGAATACGATACGTTTGGTGCGGTCCACGGGTAATCCGAGAACCTCGGCCAGATGCCATGCGATAGCCTCTCCTTCGCGGTCTTCATCGGAAGCGAGCCATACGGTTTTGGCCTCTTTGGCGAGTTTGGCCAATTCGTTCACCACTTTGCGTTTGTCGGCGGGTATTTCGTAGACCGGTTCGTAACCGTTGTCGAGATTGATTCCCAAATCCTTTTTCGAGAGGTCGCGGATGTGTCCGTAGCTCGATTTCACTATAAAATCTTTGCCGAGGAACTTTTCTATGGTGCGTGCCTTTGCGGGGGACTCGACAATTACCAAATTTTCGTGCATTCTGTTTACGGTTGTTTTTTCAGTGCGAGCGACCGGTACATTCTGAGGATTGTTCCGGCCGCTCGCGCAGGATTTTTATATATCGTTGTTTTTCAAAACTCTACTTAATCATCGTGTAGGTCAGTTCTATGCGTATCGGAGCCGCATTCACGCCATCTTCCATGCCTTGCAGCCTGCTGCGTTGCAGAGCGTAAAGCGAATAGGCTTCGGGTGCGATGTAGATTATGCGCGATATGTAGTTGCTGTCCTGCGAATCGAATTCATATTGGGTGAGTGTGCCGTCGCATCGTGCCCACTGTTCATCGACATAGTTTTTCAGACGCTGCAGATAGCCCGAGACATCCATTACGTAGCAACCCAGACTGCGTTTGAGATAGCCGTCGTAGTTGAGCGACGTGCCGTAGTTGGCTTCGTAATAGTAGCTGTAGTCGGGTATGGGTGCCAGTGTTTCGGGATTGGTGTAGATGCCCAATCGCGAATGCGAAGCATCGAGCAGGGGAGCGGCTTTCGAAGGGTCTTGCTGGAAGTTGGCCCAGTCGTAGTCGGAGCCTTCGATGTAGAAATATATGAGTGCCTGATTTATCGAGGCGTAGCGGAAATCCTCTTCGGCGTTGATTTCGTGCAGTTCGTTGAGGAAGTCATCCGTGAAGTAGAGTTCGGTGAGAGCGCCTCCCATGCCCTCCACGTAGACTATGCCCGACTCCGTGTGGTTCTGACGGTTGTCGTCGCGCCATTTGAAGCTGTTGGGCTCCTCTCCGCGCGGAGTGTCGTTGAGGTTCATTGCCGCATCGAGTTCCGAACCCGAATAGTCATGCTTTACGTAGTTTATCGAACGGTTGCCGCTGTTGCCCGCCTTCGAATCGTAGAATACGTAACCCATGGAGACGGTATCCTTAATCAGACGCGGTTCATCGGGATTGCGGTTGCGTCCGTAGAGGTAGAGTCCCGACGACGCGAGGTCCGTGGCATACATTCCGCCGTCCTTGCCGTCGGCGACCTCTGCCGGCTTGATGAATACGCCTTTGAAGGCTTCCACCCATGCCTCGTCGCTCTGATATACCTCCGTATCGTCGGCATATCCGTCCCAACCGTCATCGGGGTCTCCTGCGAGCATGAGTCTTTTGATGAAGTCCCATGTAGCGCCGCCGGCCGACAAATCGACAGGTTCCAGTTTGACCGAAGCGGTGTGGGGATAGATGCCGTTGTCGGGGTCGGGGAAGGTGAATGTAAACAGAGGTTTGGTCTGGTCGTAGAGGTCCGACATATCATGGTTTATGTAGGCGACGCCGTTAGCGTCGTCATCCTCGCCCTGAGCGTCGAGCATACTCTGTTTTATCGATTTTGTAACTTCGTATACGTTGTATTTTACGCAGTGGGTGGTATCTCCGTCCTTTGCGGTTACGGAGAGCATCAGCAGCATCGAGTCGAAGATGGGTTTGTATCCGAAGCCTTTCTCTTTGTCGAGTGCGGCCGTGAAGAGGAATTCGGAAGCGAAACCGGCTTCGCGCAGACCGAATATTCCGTCGGGGTCCCGCTGCAGTCCCATGTATCCGGTCTGCAGGTCCGACGACACGAGCGAATCGGTACGGAAGTGCGTGGTGGTAAAGAATTTGTGTCCGCTGTCGTCGGTATATTCGTCTTTTTGCGCGTCGTATTTGCGCACGACGCCGTTGCGGAAGCTTTTGTGCCTCATTTCGAGACGCTGATTTTCGGGCAGAAATTCATATCCGAGCGAGCTGTCTCCTTCGCGCGTACACGAAGCTGACAGTACGGCGAACAGCACCGGCACGACGAGTGCGGTTATGATGTGACGGAATGTTTTAACGCAATTTCTCATAAAAACTGTTGTAATTGTCGAAGAAGGTATCTTCGTCGGGCGAGCTGTATTCGAGCATCGGTTTGCCGCTTTGTCGTGCCATTTCGACAGCCGCGGCATCGGCATCGGCCGAACCGATTACGATACCGTCCGCATAATCCATAACGTAACGCATGAGATTTTCGTATGTGGGGTTGTCGATAATTTCGAGGCTGTTGTCGTTTACTCCTTCGCTCTCGATTGTTTTACGCAGTTTGGCGTCGAGCGGTGAGTCGAAGCGGTCGTTGTAGAGCGAGACGACTATTTTCACGTCGCGGAATACGGGGTCGTCATCGAATACCCGTTTGAGGTATACGGGAGCGATTGCCGAGAACCAGCCGTGGCAATGGACGATATTGGGCGACCAGTGCAGTTTTTTGACTGTTTCGAGTACTCCGCGGGCGTAGAAGACCATACGTTCGTCGTTGTCGGCGAAGGCTTTTCCGTTTTCATCGGTCATTACGGCCTTGCGGGCGAAGTAGTCGTCGTTGTCTATGAAGTAGATTTGAATGCGCGCCGAGGGTATCGACGCCACCTTGATGATGAGTTGATGGTCGTTGTCGTCGATGATGAGATTCATTCCCGACAGACGAATCACTTCGTGCAGTTGATTTCGGCGCTCGTTGATGCAGCCGTATCGGGGCATGAAGGTTCGCACTTCGTTGCCTCTCTCCTGCATCGCCTGCGACAGCGCGCGGCAGAGCAGCGACTCCTCGTTTTCGGGGAGATAGGGTGTAATCTCCTGACACACGTAGAGTATTCTGTTGTTTGCCATCGACAGTAGTTTGTTGTTTTAGTTTAACGAATCGGTTTGTGCATTCATTTGCAAAGATAGCTATTTTTTCTTAAAGAATAAGCATCGCATCGCCGTAGGTGCCGAATCGGTACTCTTCTTCTTTAGCTATTTTGTAGGCGTTCATTATGGTGTCGTAGCCTCCGAATGCGGCTACCATCATAAGTTGGGTCGAGTAGGGGAGCTGGAAGTTGGTCACCATGGCATCGGCCACCGAGAAGTCGTAGGGGCAGAAGATGAATTTGTTGGTCCAGCCGTTGTTGGCGTTTATCATGCCGTTGGTTGAGACTACCGTTTCGAGCGTGCGCATGACGGTGGTTCCGACTGCCACCACGCGATGTCCTCCCTTTTTGGCCGAGTTCACCGATTGTGCGGCCTCTTCGGAGACGAAATATTGTTCGGAGTCCATTTTGTGTTTCGAGAGGTCTTCTACGTCGACGGTCCGGAAGTTGCCCAGACCCGCGTGCAGGGTGATGAATGCGCGTTCCACGCCCTTTATCTCCATGCGTTTGAGCAGATGTTTCGAGAAGTGCATACCGGCCGTAGGAGCCACTACCGCACCCTCCTTGTCGGCATATATCGTCTGATAGCGTTCCGCATCGAGCGGTTCCACTTTCTCGCGCACCCAGCGCGGCAGCGGAGTTTCGCCCATACGGTAGAGCGTCTCTTTGAACTCCTCGTAGGTTCCGTCGTAGAGGAAACGCAGCGTGCGTCCGCGGGAGGTGGTGTTGTCGATGACTTCGGCGCCCAGCACGTCGTCGTCGCCGAAGAAGAGTTTGTTGCCTATTCGTATTTTGCGTGCGGGGTCCACCAGCACGTCCCACAGACGAAGTTCGCGGTTGAGTTCGCGCAGCAGGAAGATTTCTATTTCGGCGCCGGTTTTCTCCTTGTTGCCGTAGAGTCGTGCGGGGAAGACTTTGGTGTCGTTCATCACGAAGAGGTCCTGCTCCTCGAAGTAGTCGAGAATATCTTTGAAAACGCGGTGTTCGATTGTGCCGGTTTTGCGATTGACCACCATCAATCGCGATTCATCCCTGTTTTCGGCAGGATATTTCGCCAGCAGTTCGGGCGAAAAATCATAACCGTATTGCGATAGTTTCATTTTTTAATTTAAGTTTTTCGTTTTCTGCCGCCTGCATTTTGCGGCAGACGACTTAATACAAATACGCGAAAAACGGGAAATTGTTTCAGAGTGATTCGATTTTTTTGCAAAAATCCTCGACTGTCATGGCGTTTTCTGCGGTAAAACCTCCGCTTCGGGTTCTGCGCAGCGACGTCAGATAGGCTCCGCTTTGCAGACCTTCGCCTATTTCGGCGGCCAGCGAACGTATGTAGGTTCCCTTGCTGCAACGGACGCGCACGGCTATTTCGGGCATTTCGAAGCGTTCGAGGGTCAGTTCGTAGATGTTTATGAGGGCTTTGCGCATGGCGACCTCTTCGCCCGCACGTGCGAATTCGTAGGCTCTCACGCCTTCGATTTTCTTTGCCGAGTAGACGGGCGGCGATTGCAGACGTTCGCCTTTGAGCGATTCGAGCGTGCGTTCCACCATTTCGCGGGTTATGTGTCCGGTTGGGTAGGTTTTGTCCACCGGATGTTCCATGTCGAAGCTCGGAGTGGTTGCACCCAGCATCATGCCGGCTTCGTACTCTTTCTCTTCGGCCTGCAGAGTCTCCACCTGTTTGGTGGCTTTGCCTATGCAAATCAGCAGCACTCCTGTGGCGAGCGGGTCGAGTGTTCCGGCGTGTCCCACCTTTATTTTGCGCAATCCTTTGCGGTTCAGCGTGAATTTCACTTTGCGCACGACATCCGACGAGGTCCAGCCTATCGGTTTGTCTATTACGGCCACATAGCCCTCTTCGAAATTTATTGTTTCGGTCTTCAGAATATCCTCCATATCAGAGCAGATTTGCTATTACGGCCACTGTACCGGCCAGTGCGCAGTAAGCGGCGAACCATATCAGTTTTCCGCGTTTGACTATGTTTATCATGAATTTGCAGGCGAGGCATCCGGTCACGAAAGCGGTTGCGAATCCTGCGGCGAGCTGTGCTGCGCCTGTCGTTCCGAATGCGGCTTCGCCCTTGAGCAGGTCGAGGAGCATTTCGCCCGCTATGGGTGCCAGAATCATCAGAAACGAGAATCGGGCCACGCTCTCCTTGCGGTTGCCGAGCAGAATGCCGGTTGCGATTGTGGAGCCCGAACGCGAGAGTCCCGGCATTGCGGCCGCAGCCTGAGCCACACCTATAATAAACGCGTCGCGATAAGATATCCGTTCCTTTTGGCGCGGACGTGCATAGTATGCGAATGCGAGCAGGGCGGCCGTGAGCAGCAGCATGACTCCCGTGATTGCGAGAATGGCGGGCGAGTCGAGCAGTTTTTCCAGGTAATCCTTGAATGCGAATCCCACTATGCCGATGGGAATCATCGAGAGCAGGATTTTGAGTATGAAGGCTTTTTCCTCGTTGAATCCGCGAGCAAAGAGTCCGCGCAGCAGACCTCCTATTTCGTTGCGCAGCACGACTATCGTACTCAGCACGGTGGCTGCATGGAGCGTTATGTCGAATGCGAGATTCTCTTCGATTTCGACACCCATCAGGGCTTTGGCGATTTGCAGATGTCCGCTGCTCGATACGGGGAGGAATTCGGTTATTCCCTGTACGAATCCGAGGATTGCTGATTCTGTTACGGTCATTGGTTCGGGTCGGGTTTCTTCGTTTGCGGTTTGTCAGAATCGCTTCATTATGGCGTACATCTCGAATGCGAATCCGCCTATCACCACTATGGGTGCGAGGGTTATTCTCCGCCACGAGAACATGGCATAGTTGAATTTTTCGGGGTCGTCGCTGCCTCCGCCGCTCATGAGGATGAAGCCGGCGACGATGATTGCGAATCCGATGAGCAGCAATATGTAGTTTTTCACGGTGAGAGGCATCCGTTCGTCATTGGGATGTCCTGCGCGCGAGAATCGTTCTTTGAGTGAGGCCATATCAGTAAAGATGTATTTTGTTCGACTTTATGTTCACGAATTTGTTTACGGCGGCGAGAGTAAAGAGCAGCGAGACGGTTACGCCGAGCGTGAGCATTGCGGCGGCGGTTATGGCTACCATACGCAGTCGTTCGGGCGAGAGAAATTCGGGCAGCGAGCGGCTTACGCCCCAGAATGCCGCCGTGAAGAGTACGGCTGCGATGGCTCCGGCCGCGAGTCCCTGATTGATGCTGCTCACTATGAAGGGCCGCATGATGAACCACTTGGTGGCTCCGACCAGCTTCATGGTGTTGATTATGTACCGTTTCGAGAATATCGCCAGCCGTATGGTGTTGTTGAGCAGAATGAGCGATATTACGGCCAGCACGAGCGCGAATATAGCCAGCAGCGGACGTGCTTTGCTTATTACGTTCTGCATGGTTTCGATAAGGGCGGCGGGGTAGGAGACGAACTCCACTCCGTCGATGAGCGTCAGGTCGTCTATAAACTGTTTCAGTTCCTCTTTTTGTTCGGGTCGTGCCGATACGCGCACGTCGTAGGAGTCGAGCAGCGGATTATCGACCACATCTTCGAACTCTGCGGTGAAGAATCGGCGGAATTCGCGGTCGTTGAGTTTCTCCTCCTTCGATGAGAAGACCACTTCGGTCACCAACGGATTCTCCATGATGCGCTCTTTGACGGCTTCGCGGTCGTCGGTGGCCATGGCGTCTTCGAGTTCCACGATGAGTGTTACGTTGTTTTGCAGTTCGTGTGCCGAACGGACGGTGGCCGCCATGATGAATCCCACGGCTCCGAGCAGAAAAAGCACGAGAGCTATGCTGACCGTGGAGATGATGTAGGAGTTGCGGACTTTGCGTTTAAGCCGTTTGTTTTCGTTTGCGTTCATATCTGTATTTTCTTGTTGCCGTGAATATTGCGTATGCTGCGGCTGCGGCGAGAATTATTGCCGAGCATACGGCCGTGACTGCGCTTGCGGCCGTCCATGACGGTGCCGCGAATTTCCATTCTACGGTGTGCCGGCCTGCCGGAAGTTCCATTCCGCGCAGAATGTAATCGACTCTGTAATACGGAGCCGATCGGGGATTGCCGTCGATGTAGGCATTCCACCCTTTGTTGTAGAAAATCTCCGAGAATACGGCGAAGACCTCCGTGTCGGCCGTGTATTCGTACCGCTGATAGTCGGGTCGGTACTCTGCGAGCCTTATTTCGCCCGAACCGTACCTGCCTTGGGGGATTTCGTTGCTCTGTGACGACGATTTCATCTTCGGCGAGGCTACGGCTGTGGTTTTGGTGTCGATGCGCGACAACGCCTCTATTTCGTCGGCTGCGGAGGGCACCTCCACGGTATTCTCCACGAACCATGCGGCTCCGTTTGCCGATTCCCGCCGCGTCACCGAGCCGTCGGGTTCGATTATGTATCGGGTGTTGAGCATATCGAGTACTGCGGGGGTTTCGCGTCCCGATTGCAGATGACGGTCTATAATATCCTGATAACGTGCCAGTTTGGCTCCGTGATAACCGCCTATCGAGCGATGCAGATTCGAGGTTGTGGCGTCGTTGAACGGACTGACGGTGAGATTGTAGACGCGATAGCCGTCATCTGTGTCTTTCAATATTTCCGCGTCGGCGGCCGAGATTGCCGGTTTGGTTTTGCGTTCCGATACGAAGCGGTCGTGGGGCAGGAAGCGCATATCGACGAATGCCAGATCGACCGTAATGAGAACGGCTGCCGCCGCAACGGTAACTGTCCGTCCCGTTTTGCGCCATGCGAAGAGTGCCGCCGCACCTGCCGCCAGCAGAATGAAGAGCAGCGAACGCCATGCATCGGCCTGCATGATTCGGATGCGTTCGGCGGTCATGGCGGCTGCGGTTTCGAATCCGAGCTGTTCGTGGAGTCCGTGCGCTATGGCGTCGTCGGCTCCGCTCGCACGCAGCATATAGTAGAATTGCAGAGTCATATCCTCTTCGGACTGCGACTCTCCGAAGTCGAACAGCGCACCGCCTGCAACTATGAAGAGCAGACATATTCCGCCGGCAATGCCTGCCGCCCACGCGATTTTCCGAAGCATCGGCCTCCGCTCATCCTCCGATGACCGCCACATTTTCCATATCGCGGCTCCGGCCAGCAGCGGAACGGCCCACTCCCATACGACCAAAGTCATGGAAACGGTGCGGAACTTGTCGTACATCGGCAGGTATTTGAAGCATAATTCGGTGAAGCCCATGAAGTTGCGGCCCCATGCCAACAGAAGCGTCAGCACCATTGCAACCATTATCCACCATCGGTCGCGGCTGCGGATCATCATCAGTCCCAGCAGCGCGAAGAATATCGCCGCCGCACCCAGATAGGTCGGACCTGCGGTGTAGGGCTGACCGCCCCAGTATGCCGGCAGCTGACGTGCCGCCTGCCGCAGTCCGTAGGGAGCGAGCGCTTCGGCGACCGGTCCGTTCGCGTCGAAGGCTTTCGACGAATCGCCGCCCGCGAAGTCGGGAATCAGCATATTCCAGCTCTCGGCTATGCCGTAGCTCCATGCCGTGGCGTAGTCGAGGTCGAGTCCGCGGCTGTCGGAATCGTTTGCGGCGGAAACGGAGAGTTCCGAACCTCCGCGTATGGTGTCGGGCGAGTGCTGCGAGGTGTACCACAGC
>JAFLRS010000049.1 GCA_022511355.1 Alistipes sp. | reverse complement strand
GTCTTTCCTCACGCCCTTTTCCGAAAATTTCGCAGTGCGGATTTATTGTAACGCCATTGGCGTTTTTATTGAATTAATTTGGGTATGTCATCCTGAGCGGAGCGATAGCGTAGTCGAACCGACGCCAAACCGAGGGCAAAGAGTGCTTGCACTTTTTGCCGAGGTGCGAAGGAGGAAAACCGAAGGTTAAGGATCTGTTACCCAATACTCTGTTGTCTACCGTTACGCTTATTGCTTTCTGACTGCTCTATGTCACCAGATCTTTCGACTGCACTCACTACGTTCGTTCCGCTCAAGATGACAAAAGGGAGAACCGCGCGGGAAAACTAAATATGGCAGCCAAAAACAATAATCCCCGTATCCTGCGGATACGGGGATTACAACAAATAAAAACTAACTTACTTACTATTCGTATGAAACCTGAAGCGACGGATTAACATTGCTGCCCGGAGAGTAATTCAGACTACCCTGCACCGCACTCGAGAAGATAATCTTCTCAAGCTTCTGTGCCTGATTAAGAATCATAGTAGCCAGTTTGGTACAGTTATGCAAATCCAACGTACCGCTGATGTTAGGCACACTTGAAATCGTAACTTTAGTGAAACTCGTACAGCCCGACAAATTAAGCGTAGAATAATACTGACTTGTCAACTCAAGCAAGTTGGTTCCCGTTGCAATAATCTCCAACGAGGTGCACGATGCACTTCCTGCATTAGGCATATATATTTCATTAATCGGGTTGGAACCTACGTTCAAATATGTCAGCGACGTCATTCCGCTTGCTTTAAGCTGCATGATTTTTGTCAAACCGCTCAGGTCAACTCGCGTAAGACCTGAGTTCATATTGATACTCAAACCTGTTATGCCCGTAAATGCTTCAATACCCGTCAGGTCGGTAATGTTCGAAGATGCAAGATCCAACGTACCGGTAGCACTCTTACCCGCTTCAGTCAGCGTGCAGATTTCTTCAGCCGCACTTTCGATATAACCAAGCGACACAAGCTTATTGCGGAAATTAGCGTCGGGAATCATTACCTGACCCTCGGGAAGCTTCGCAACCCCCTTCTGCGATACCGTTACCGTTATCTTTAATCCCGAAACCGCAGGGTCGGCTATCTCGATGGTCGCCTCACGCTCTTCGTCACTGTTCGCTTCCACCGTCAAGTGCTGCGTATAATACACCGGACCGCCGTCACCCTCGTCAGACTCCGCCGTGTCGAGGTTGCCCAATTTAACCCAGCTGCAATCGCCCGAAAGGCTCACCTGATGGTTTACATTCGACTTGAATTTGATAACGAGGTCGTCCGCGCCCTCCTTCTCTACCTCGAGGCTCTTGTTGCGGCACTCAGGCTTCCCGCATTCGTCGGTACCGCACATTCCGTCGCACTCCTCGCAACCGCACAAAACATCATTCTGGGGCTGATTAACCGTAATCACCTCCTCGAGGTCGCCCAAAGTAAAGGTAACCTTCGCCGAACGAGCCTTGCCCGTAACATTCTTGGCAACACTCAACGTAACCTGCGACTGAACTACCGACAGCATCGCCGCTGCAGGTTTGCTCAACCACTCGCAGCCCTCTTCGATTTCGTACTCGAAGTCGCCCGATGCCGATACGTTGATAACCACGTTGCCGCCCGTAACAGGCGCCGTATATGTGGTCTCGGCAATGGTCATCTCGTCACCCTCGGTCTGGGTAATGGTGAACAACGCAGTCTCGCCATCGCACAGGAATGTGAACTCGGCTTCGATGGGCTCGGCCTTATCATTTCTCGGCGCGGTAAAGGTCACCGTCGCACCGTTGCCGCCGTTCTTTACCGAAGGCGTAAATACGGAATCATCTCCCAAAAGCTCCCAGTCACCGCTCGACTCAACAGTCACATCCACCGTGCCGCCTTCCTTGCCGAAGGTGTGGCTCTCCTCACTCAAAGTGATAAACGCCTCCTGCGGTCCGGGTCCGGGTTCGGGTTTCGGATTGGGTTTGGGGTCTTCGCTTTCATTACATGAAAACGCCAGCATTGCCGTAGCAAGCACAATAAAACATCTTTTCATAACAGTTTTTTTTAATAATAGATTGGACTTTTATTTATTGGTTAATAATCTGTTTGTCACCAGTCTTTCGAATAGGTCTCCCCCGACCACACCAACTGGTCACCGAACAACTCTCTCGCTATGTTCTGCAACGACCAGTATTGATAATCAGGCGATTGCACATTATCGTTGCCCTCGCGGAAGGTCGAACGCGTGGGATCCATGCCGAATATCATGTGAATGCCGCAACCCTTCTGCTTCATCTCGTCGTACTCGTTCTGACCCGGCGTGTATTGACGCATATTATAAACCCCCTTCGCATACTCCTCGGGGTAAATGCCCACCTGACTCCACGAAAATCCGCTGCCGCTCTGGTCATCGTCACGGCGATAGTCGTTAAGCGCATAATCGACATACGAACCGGCCGCAATACCGTCCACCGACGGAAGATTATCCAAACTGCCCGCCTTGGTGTTCCATCCGTCACTCATCAGCTCGCACGCCATATACACAATATTCAACTTGTCGGGCATTGCCTTCTTAGTCTCGTAAATAAGACGCGCAGCTGCCTGCTTCGATACCGGATATACGAATCCCGGACCCGCCGCATACTTGGAATACTCATCATCCCAAAATATGCCGTCCAATTCGTAAGCCTCGCACATATGCTTCAAATCGAGAGCAAATGCCCGCGCCGTATCATCGGCAAGACCCGAAACTCCCGCACGGTCATGATTGCCCAACATCGCCAAAACTACCTTTATGCCTCGCTGCTGCAACGGACGCAAATATTTGTCGCGATTGTCAAGCAAATGTTGGATGTTCTCGTTGTTATGGATATAAACCTTCCCCGTCGCAGCATCGTAATTCATATTCGCAGCGAACAAAACCACTATGTCGAACAACATCTTGCCGCTGTTGCGAAGCGTGAATTCCAAATTGTTGAGCGGATTGGTGTCGTTCACCTCCATACAACTCAATATCTTTATGCCCGATGCCTTCGAAGCGTCGGGTATACTGCCCATGTTGCGAACCAACAGCATATAGACATCCTCGCCGCGATTCATGCGCACCGACTCGTCAGGAGGCGTGACTCGCACCGGAACCGCATATGTCTTGCCCTCGGAAAGTCCCTCCGCCCAACGAACCGTTATCCGCATCGACGACGAACGCATCGACCCGCCGCTCATAAGTATGCGGCCGTCCGACTCCAAAGAAACCGACCCCGCAGGATAAGCCTCGTATGACGTGCCATGCGACAAATTATACGCCGCCAAAGCCGAATCATCGATTCTGAACGTCACACTCGAAGTCCGCGACGACGGACGCGTCATCCCGAAATAGACCTGCGTCGATACCGACTGTCCGCTGCGTATCTCCACCACCGTAGTCGAACGCGGCTCCTCGGTATTGCGCACGTATCCCCACGTATCGGCAACAGTGCCGAATCCGCTCTCGTCAGGTCCCGGTATCTCAACCACCTCCGAACACGACATCATGCACATTACGCCACACACGCCCAATACCCGTCTCACTAATTCATTTATCCGTTTCATAACTGTTTACTTGCTTTCATTTACCAACTACTCCTCCGTGCGCTCGGGAAGCCATACCCGCGTCCACGTAATGCCGCGAACAATCTCGCCAGATGCATTCTGACCTACTCGCCCGTCGTTGCCGTATGGCGTATAGTCGTGAATCACACTGCCCGAACCCTCGTCGAACTTCCAGTATGCCACCAAACCCTCGCTCTCGGGGTCCACCTCGTAACGGTATTCAGATATCTCCTCCTGCGTGCGCACCTTGTTCCAAATGCGGCACTCGCAAATGCATCCCTCCAACCATCGGTTCTTGTCGTAGGAAAGCCCTATGTGAAAACCCTTGCCAGGCGACGATACATCGGTCGGAGAACCCATATTGCGGTTTCCTATCGTCTTGGTGCCCGACGCACGCAACTCGCCGTCATAGTATATGCACCACGCTCCCGTCCGGAAATCGTGCGTGACAGCCACATGAACCCAACGTCCGACAGGTATGGCCGGACTCTCGCTCGCCGACGGGAAATTCTCGCTGCTGTTGGATCCCGCAATCTGAATCTGATTGCTCTCGTAACCCTCGTCGCCAATGCGCATCAGGTAGTGACCCTCAATGCCCATAACCGTGGAAATCATGCGGTCGAAACGGTCCGCCTTTATCAATGCCTCCATGGTTATCGCCCTCAAATTGTTCAGCGGCGACGAATTGTTGAACTTCGGAAACTCAATATAAGTCTGGCGAATGTCAGCCACCACATTAATCACAGCTCCCTCACTCAACAGAAAATAGTAGGTCTTCGCACGCTTCAAAATCGGCTCGGAAGTGCGGGCCGTCACCGGAAGTACATAATTCCGCGACATATCAAGACCCTTCAATCCCGAAAAATGAACAGTAGCCTCCGTGGACCGAACCCCGCCCGACGGAATGGTCACCTCCGCAGGGTCGATGCTCCAAAACTCCTCGGGAAGCATCTCCGCCTCGGTATAGTACGCCTCGCAAAAACTCCTGACCCGCGAAGGATCTGCCTCGAACCGGATAGTAGCCCCGCCATCGACCGGCTTCGCCGAAGCAATGCTCAACGTCCGCTCCAATGCGTCCGTGGAGGGCTTTACCGGCAACTGCGCACTCATCTCTCCGCTGTCGATGTACAAATGATTCTCGAAGCGCACACGGTCGGGGTCGTCGTGCCTGCATCCGGCCAACACCACCGACGCAAGCAACATACATATTGCAGTTTGTGTTCTCATAGTCGTTATGTCAGTTTTTCGGCGAGGGATTTATCGTTGCAACAGCCTCGCGCACGTTCTTGTAAATAATGCCCGCATTGTAAAAATCACGCTGCACGTCACGAATCAGCAAGCCCGCACGGCCGAACTCCGGTGAAGGACGCGTAACCCACTCCGCAGCAAGCGGAAGCGCCATCTCGCTGCCGTACCAACCCGCAGGATCGTTTACTCCCGTCTCGGCAGTACTAACCGTAACCACAAATCGCGACGACGGTACGTCGGACACAACGCACGACAATACCTCATAGGTGAGACGGTCGGCACTCGAAGCCGAATCCGTATCCACAACAATGTAGCGAGCCTTGAGCAGCATCGAACGATCCAATACCCACTTCGGATTGCCGCAGAAAAGAAAATCTCCCGACCAACCGCCGTTCAAACGCTCGCGAACAGGTCCCAATACCGCATTCTGACTCTCGGTGTAGGCCGCAAGCTCCTCTTCGGTCATGTGCATGATACTCATGCCGCTATAACAGACAAGAATCCCGTCATATCCGTACTCACCGCACAGGTCGAATACCTCCGCCACACGCGAAGCAGCATACTCACCGAAACTCAACGACGACTCCGCATCCCACTCTCCGGCTATCGCCGCGCAGTCGAGCGTACACAGAAAACGCGTGCCCTTCCGCTGCTGAGCCGCCTTCATCTCGTCGTGCTGCCACCGAGGCAGACGAAGCATAACAGGCAATACATAGTCGAGACTGTCGGGCAGCGACGCTATGTGGTGCGCCCGCGACACGGGTTCGAGCGTCGTGTTGTCGAACGACGCCAAAACCACCTGATGCGACGCGCCCTTCCACGAACGCAAATTCGACAGGTAAGCCTCATAAGCCGCAGAGTCGCCCTCACCTAAGGACGGTTTGTGTATCTCGAGCGACTCCGGCTCGGTCCATTTGCTGCACGACGCACTCAACAACAGCAACGCCGCCGCACTCAATATTCGTTTGTTTATAGTCATCATAATCGATTCGTATTCGGTCAGTTGTTCTTGCAGTCCCACCATACGTGGGTCGCCATATCGTCGCGGCCGCCCAACATCTGCACGGCTCGCATATAATTCTCGGCATTCTCGGTGTACTCCGTATCGGGATAAGGCATACGGCGGGCACCCTCCGAATCAGATACCACTCCGCCGCTCATGTTGTGAGGCACAGGCATCAGACGCGGATAACCCGTCCGACGGTATTCGGCCCAACTCTCCACTCCCAACATCGGGAAATTGGCAATCCACTTCTGTGTGATAATCCGCTCCAAATTGCGCTCGAAACCGCCGCCCGACTCCCATGCAACAGTACACGTGGAAGGAATACCCTCATACGAGTAGTTCCCCAACGGATCGGCATATGCCTCCTGCGTATATTCGCCGTTGGCAAGGTATTCGGCCGCTCCCGACGCTCCCCACTGCTCGAACGACAGCGTAACTCCGCGTTCGTAAAGCTCCTGAGCCGTGCCGTCCATGCTCCAGCCACGAAGCGCACCCTCGGCACGCAACAGCGTCACCTCCGCCGCATTCATAATCCATACGGGGTCCGATGCCCGTACCAAAATGCGGCTGTAACAATCCATCGTCTCCTTGGAGTTGAGATAGCGCTGCTGCTCGATGCCGTTGCGGACTCCGAACCATCCGTTGGTGACCCCGGTCGATGCATCGAACGTCGAAGTCGTGAAGTAAAACTCGCGGCGAGGGTCGCGATAACCGTTCATGTAGCTCACAATGTCGGCCGACACGCGGGCGTCACCCCACTGATTGATGAAGAAATCCCACGGATTGGTGCGCGATATCGCTCGTCGTGCATTGTCAGAATTGTCGCGAATGACTCCTATCGCATCCGACACAGCCTCCTCGGCCTTGCGCTGAGCCGTAATCGGGTCGGCATATACGATGCGCATCGCCAAACGCAACTTCAGCGAATTGGCAAACTTCACCCATTTGACTATGTCGCCGCCGTAAAGAGCATCCGCCTTGGCACTGAACGACTCCAGCGAATGAGCCGACAACACGGCTATCGCATCGTCCAGCTCGGCAAACATATGAGTGTAAACCTCCTCCTGCGAATCGTAGGGCGAATTAAGCGTACTCGCCTCGCCTACCTGCGAATAGGGAATGGGTCCGTAGGTGTCGGTCACGCGCTGCATGACCCCCACACGGCATACATCGCCAACGGCAAGCAGAATCTCGTCGTCGGTAACCTCGCGCAACTGCAGGTAGAAGGGATAAAACTGAGATATGGGGTCGTTGAAAGGAATGTTTATCCATGCCTGCGACGGATTGTAAGTGGCATAGCGTCCGCCCCAACCCATACCCGGATTGGTGTCGGCGGCATATCCGCCCCAGCAGCCGCCCATAAGACAGTCCACATACTGACTGATGCCCTCCGCCTCGGGCATAAGCATATTCTGCATACCCTTCAGCGCCGACGATGTAATGTAACCGTCGTACTGCATCTCATCGTTGTCGGGCTGGTAGGGATTCTTGTTGAACTCCTCGAAGTTGGCCGTACACGCTGCGGCACCCAACATCAGCAAAACATATAATCTTTTCATAGCGCGCATTAGAATTTAAGTCTGAGATTGAATCCGACGCTGCGCAGCGACGGCATCATGAAGTAGTCGATACCCTGATAATAGTCGCCCGTAGTGGCTACCGATTCGGGGTCGAACGGAGCTTTGTTGTATATCATCCACAGATTGCGGCCCACCAGCGAAAGCGTAATCTCCACAATGTCGCCCAACTTGCGGCGCGGAATAGTGTAACTTACCGAAGCCTCCTGCAAACGCACGTTGGTCGCCGAATAGACATAATACTGCGGAAGACCGCCGTTGCCGCCTACCGTCGCAAACCACTTGTCGGCCGATATGCGGTCGTTGCCGTTGATAATCAGACCGCCGGCATCGCGCGCCGCAGCCGAAGTCTCCGATACGCCGAATGCGTCGAGATATGCCTGCGTGGCCGAATATACCACACCGCCCAAACGCGCCGTTACCAAAAATCCGATATTGAAATCGCCCAGACGAATGTCGTTGCGCCATGCAAGATTAGCCTTCGGAAATACCGAACCGAGCTTTATGTCGCCAACCTTGTACTCCACGCCTATGTCGTCGTTCTCATCGACATAGATATCTCCGTTCGAATCGTATTTGATGTCCGCGGTCGAATAGAGGTCCCCAAGCGTGCCGCCCTTCTTCAACAGAAAACGCGCCTGCGACAATCCGCCTACATCCAAACGCTCCTTCGTTATCAACTCCCCCGTCACCGGATGCTTGTAGTTATCGACAAGCTCCAGAATCTCGTTGCGGTTCGACGACATCGTAAACTGCGACGACCATCCTATACGGTTCCACGTCTTGTCGAAACCCAGCGACAGCTCCACTCCGTGGTTGCGGACCGAACCCGTCTGCACGTAAAACTTCGAATAACCCGACGAAGCCGAAATCTGAGGGTCGAACGTCTGATTGAATGTCCGAGTGTCATAATAGGAAACATCCAGCGAAAAATGACGCAGAAAACGCATCGTCAAACCTACCTCCCACGAATCGGTGCGCTCGGGCTTCAACTCGTACATCGGATAGTTCGACTGCGGCTTCCATACATTCTGCGACGAATCCCATTCATAGGTGGGATAGGCCAGAAAACGGGCGAACGGCAATCCTACCGACGCCCACGAACCGCGAACCTTCAAATAGGAAAGCTGCTCCGGCATACGGCCTACAAGCTCGGAAACCACCACCGACACCCCGACCGACGGATAGAAAAACGATTTGCTGACCGAATGAGGCCCCGCCAGCTGCGAAGGCCAGTCGTTGCGGCCCGTAAGGGTAAGATAACAGGCTCCGCGCCAACCTATCTCCGCCGAAGCGAACACCGACTGATACTGCTCGCGCCAACCCTCCTGCTCACGATGCATAGTCGCATTGTCGAGCTGGAAAACATTGAAAACATTGGGCAGACCGTCGGCACGAATCGGACCTCGCGATGTGGCCGAACGTTTGCGCGTATCCGAAAGCGCCGCTCCCACATTGGCCTGAATCGACCAGTCGGTGCCGAATCGCTTGTGGATGTCCAACAGCGCATCGCAGTAAATCTGACGGTCGCGAATATTGGACTCGCCGTAATAGCCGTTCTCCGAACCCTCGGCAATCGTAGGTTCGGTCGAAGCATAGTATTTCTCGGTATATTCGGTATAAGTATTGTCCAAACGAACGCGTCCGCTCGCCGACAGCCACGGCAATATATCGTAGGAAAGCCCCGCATTGAACATATAACGGTTCTTGTCATTGACACGCAGATTGCGGTAGTTTATCCAGTAGGGATTCTGCGAACGCAGCGTACCCCAACCCTGAGGCCAGTACTGAGTATATATCTTTCGCGAAGGGTCGTAACGCTCATACATCCGGACCGCATCCCAGTCGTTGCCGCGCGGAAACAGATATGCCGAAACCAAAGGGTTCGAATAGATACCCTGATTGGTCATATTGCGGTCGGACTGACGTATGTACGACCCGCCGATGTCGAGCAGCATACGCTCCTTGAAAAACGACGTCGTATTGCGGAACGTAAAGTTGTAACGCTCGTAACCGTTGTTGGGAATTATGCCACGGGAGTTCACCGCCGAGGCCGACACATATGTCTGATTGCGGTCCGTACCGGTCGAAAAAGTAAAAGTCTCGGTTCCGACAATACCCGTCTGCATATAATCCTTGCGCGGGTCGTATCCCGTACTGTTCGAACCGTTGAGACGCGCTCCCCAACTCGTATCGAGATTCAGCGTGCCGTAGCGGTTCTGGAATCGCGGCATCACGAACGGAACCGTCAGCTCGGTATTGCTCGAAACCATAATGGAGGTATGACCCGCCTCGCCGCGCTTGGTCGTTATCACAATCGCTCCGTTCGAAGCCTGACTGCCGTAAAGAGCAGCCGCAGCAGCTCCCGTCAGCACCGAAATGGATTCGATATCCTCGGGGTTGATGTCGGCAATGGCCTCGGTCGAACCCGATGAGCCGAATTCGGTGCTGCCCTCGCCCGCAAGATTGTACATCGGAATACCGTCAATCACATAGAGCGCATTCGACGACTGAGCTATACCCTTCGCTCCGCGCATCACCACCTTCGACGCTCCTCCTACTCCCGATGACGAAGAATTAATATTCAGACCCGCCACCTTGCCCGAAAGCGAATTTACGAAATTGGCATCCTTGACGGCTACAAGCTTGTCGCCGCCCACCTGCTGAACATTATATGACAACGCCTTCTCGGCACGCTTTATGCCGAGAGCCGTCACCACCACAGTATCTACATCGATGGAGGATTCATGAAGCACTATCCGGAGGCTCTCGCGTCCGTTCAGAGCCGTCTCCGACGACTCATATCCCAGATACTCAGCAACAAGTACCGCCGAAGACAAGGGGGGGGGAACCTGAAGAACGAAATTTCCGTCGGCATCGGTACTCGTTCCCGCAGCAGTACCCTTAACCACCACCGCAACACCCATCATCCCGCGGCCCGCAGCATCGACAACCGTGCCGCGCACCTCGACCGGTCCCTCCGACTGCCCCGTCGCATTGCGACGAAACAATACCACCGACGAACTCTCGATGGCATACGATATGTCGGTCGAACGGAACAACGCATCCAAAGCACTCTTCAACGGAACGTTATCCACATCCAGCGACACCCGACGCGACGCATCGACTCCCGTATCGTAAACGAACAGATAAGGCGTCTGTTTCTCAATGGCACCCAAAACCTGCTCCAGCGGAACATCGGCAACGTGCAGCGTCACCCGCCCCGACTGTCCCTGCGCACGCATCCCGAATACTCCGACCGCAAACGTCAGAATCAGCGTACACATCATGCTCCGCAGGACTCTTTTCTCAATATTCATAGGTTTCTCGACTTTAAGTATGGTTCATGGTCCCGACCACATGGCCGAAACACTATTTACAATATGTATATCTCGCCCTTCGCATCGTTGCGCTCATACGAGAACTCCGCACTGCGCTGCAAAACACGCAACGCATGATCGATGCCGTCCGAAATGCGTATGCGGCCCGTAAACCTTACATCCGGAGTCTCCGTCCGGCGCATCTCGATTCTCACTCCGTAGTACTTCTCGAAACGACCCAGCAACTCGCCGAACGGCGCATCCCGAAAAGCTATCAATCCCTCACGCCATCTGAAACTCTCGTACTCCGGTATGGGCTCCACAACAAACCGCTCGCCCGAACGCATCGCACGAAGCCCCGGCTGCAACTCAACTTTATTATCCGCATCCGACTTGTCGGTTATACGCACGCAACCCTCAACCAACGACGTCATAAAACAATCGTCTTCGGCTCGCGCCTCCACGTCGAACTTCGTGCCCAAAACCTCCACATCATACGCATAGGTCTCCACCACAAACGGATGGCGGCTGTCATGAGCAACATCGAAAAATGCCTCGCCCTGCAGCTGCACGCATCTGTTGCGGCCCGAAAACGACGCCGGATATCGCAGCTCCGAACAGGCATTCAGACTCACACGGGTGCCGTCGGGCAATACCGCATCGATGTGCTGTCCCGCCGGAACCGAAATAGTCGTCGGCAGCTGCTCTTCGGATTTGTCAAGCGCCCCCACCAGCACTCCTCCCACGCACGCCGCAGCCGCAAGAGCCGCAACACGACGCACAACAGTCATAAAAGGTCGTTTTGCAGGTGTCGTCACCCGATTGAAATCGGGCGCGTGAAGCAGCATCGCATCATAGAGGCGACGCTCGGAAAGCAATTCGCATTCGTATGCGGAATCGGAATCAATCCACTCCAGAATGGCCTCCTCCTCGGTCGCAGTGGCCGTTCCTTCAAAAAATTTGTATAGTAGTTCTTTCTCCATAGACATTTATATAACACCTCACACACAAAGTCCCCTGACCTTTTTTGCAATTTTTAAGCATTTTTCCTCTTTAACCGATTCCGTTATACAACAAGTAGTATGCACAAATGCACTTACTACCTATTTTTTATATAAGAGTTTTCTTTGTTGCTTTTGACCGCAAAAGGTGCTACCAAAACTCTTCGCAAGGCAAACCGAGGACAAAGAGTATTTTGTTTTTTCTGTCGCTTTTGACCGCAAAAGCGACGCAAAACTCTCCGCAAGGCGAA
>JAFLRS010000048.1 GCA_022511355.1 Alistipes sp. | reverse complement strand
GAAACGATATTATGGCAATATTAGCATTCCAAAGACCTGAACAAGTCATAATGCTGGAATCGACCTCTTCGTTCGGAAAGTTTGAGTTCCGTCCGTTGGAGCCGGGCTTCGGTATGACGATCGGCAACGCACTTCGCCGAATATTGCTCTCCTCGTTGGAGGGCTATGCGATTACGACGGTGAAGGTTGCCGGCGTTGATCACGAGTTTGCGGCTGTGCCGGGCGTTATGGAGGGGATGATAGACATCATTCTTCAGCTCAAGCAGATTCGCTTCATCCGCACGGTGGACAATCAGAACAGCGAGAAGGTTTCGATCAATGTTGCGGGTGTTACGGAATTGACGGCCGGATACATATCGAATTTCTTATCGTTCTTCAAGGTGTTGAATCCCGATTTGGTTATATGTCATCTGGCACCGGGCACTAAGATGCAGTTGACGATAACTATCGGCAAGGGTCGCGGTTATGTACCGTCGGAGGAGAACACTCCGGCCGATTGCGATTTCGGTACGCTGCCTATCGACTCGATACACACGCCTATCAAGAACGTAAAGTATTCGATTGAGAACTATCGTGTGGAGCAGAAGACCGACTATGAGAAGTTGAATCTGGAGATCACGACGGACGGTTCGATTCACCCGAAGGAGGCATTGAAGGAGGCTGCGAAGATTCTGATACAGCACTTTATGTTGTTCTCGGACGACAAGATTACGCTCGATATGGAGAGTGCAGGTCACACGGAGGAGTTCGATGAGGATGTACTTCATATGCGTCAGTTGCTTAAGACGAAGTTGTCGGATCAGGATTTGAGTGTACGTGCGCTTAACTGCCTGAAGGCGGCGGATGTCGATACGGTTGGCGATTTGGTTCGTCTGAATCGCAACGATTTGTTGAAGTTCCGTAACTTCGGCAAGAAGTCGCTGACGGAGCTTGATGAGTTGCTGTCGTCGCTGAACTTGAGGTTCGGAATGGACGTATCTATCTACAAACTTGATAAAGATTAATTTATGAGACACAATAAGAATTTCAATCATCTCGGCAGACAGGCAGGACATCGTAAGGCCCTGATGTCGAATATGGCATCGTCGCTGATACTGCACAAGCGCATTGAGACGACGGTAGCCAAGGCAAAGGCGTTGAAACAGTTTGTTGAGCCGCTGGTAACTCGTTCGAAGGAGGATACGACCCATTCTCGTCGTGTAGTCTTTTCGTATCTTAAGCAGAAGGAGGCAGTTACGGAGTTATTCCGTACGATAGCGCCCAAGATTGCGGATCGTCCGGGCGGATACACTCGTATATTGAAGACGGGATTTCGTTTGGGCGACGCTGCGGATATGTGCATTATTGAGTTCGTTGATTTCAACGAGGCATATACGTTGGGAGTAGTACCTGCTGCGACAGTTGCTGAGGCGAAGCCGAAGACGCGTCGTTCGCGCAAGAAGAGCGTGACGGATGCAGTTGAGGAGGCGACTGTAGTAGAGGAGAAGAAGAGCAAGAAGGCTTCATCTGCGAAGCCTGTTGCGGCAAAGGCTACGGGCGCGAAGGTAGCGAACGTAAAGACGAATGTTGGCAAGAAGATGTAGATTTTCGAGCTGATACGCAAGTATATGAAAAAACCCGTCGAGTTATCGACGGGTTTTTTGTTTGCTGCATCAGTTCTTAAGCTGTAAAATATTTGTGGAACAAAATGATGGTTTCGATGCCCTTGAAGAACTGACCGATGCCGTAACTCTCGTTGGGCGAGTGTATCGCATCCTCTTCGAGTCCGAATCCGAGCAGCAATGACTTGATTCCCAAAATCTGCTCGAAACCGCTGATGATGGGTATCGAACCGCCCGAATAATAGGGTACGGGATGCTTGCCCAAAACCTCCTCCATGGCCTTTTCCGCCGCCTTGTAGGCCGGCATATCGGTAGGCGATACGTAAGGCGCTCCGCCGTGCAGGAATTTTACATCGACCTTTACGCTTGCGGGAGCTATGGCACGGAAATGCTTTTCGAACAGCTCGCCTATCTTCCTGAAATCCTGATTCGGAACCAATCGCATCGAGATTTTGGCGTAAGCCTTCGACGGGATTACGGTTTTGGTGCCTTCGCCGGTGTATCCGCTCCAGATTCCGTTCACGTCGAGCGACGGACGAATGCCGGTACGCTCCATGGTGGTGAAGCCCTCCTCACCCTCGATGTCGCCGATGTCGAGCGAATGTTTGTACTCCCCGATGTCGAACGGTGCGCTGTTGAAATCGCGACGTTCGTCGTCGGAGAGTATGCGCACGTCGTCGTAGAAATGAGGTATGGTGACGTGTCGGTTTTCATCGGTGAGCGAGGCCACGAGTCTTGCGAGGACATTTGCGGGGTTGGCCACGGCGCCGCCGTAATGACCCGAATGAAGGTCGCGATTGGGGCCTGTGACCTCGACCTGCATATAGGTCAGACCGCGCAGACCGCAGGTTATCGATGGTACGTCGGGACCTATCATCGAGGTGTCGGAGACGAGGATAAGGTCGGCGGCGAGCAGCTCCCTGTTTTCGCGGCAGAAGCCGTACAGACTGGGCGAACCTATCTCCTCTTCGCCTTCGAGCATGAATTTTACATTGCAGGGGAGGGAGTCGGTCGCGCACATGGTTTCGAAAGCCTTGACGTGCATGAACAGCTGTCCTTTGTCGTCATCGGCTCCGCGAGCCACTATGCGTCCGTCGCGGATTACGGGTTCGAACGGGTCGGTGTTCCACAATTCGCGCGGATCGACCGGCATTACGTCGTAGTGGCCGTAGACCAGAATCGTGGGGCGGGCCGCGTCGATGATTTTTTCGCCGAATACCACGGGGTTGCCGTCGGTGGGGTATACTTCAGCGTGGTCGGCTCCGGCTTTGACGAGCGAGGCTGCAAGAGCTTTGGCACATCGCTGCATATCGGGTTTGTGTTCCGATTGTGCGCTTATCGAAGGTATGCGCAGAATGTCGAACAACTCTTCGAGGAACCGTTCGCGGTTGGTTTCGATATAGCTTTTATGTGTCATAGATTGCAGATGCTCTTTATTTCGTTAATGAATTTTCGTGCGAGTTCATCGGCTTCTTCCGGAGTATGGGCTTCGGTGTAGATGCGGATGATGGGTTCGGTGTTGGATTTGCGCAGATGCACCCAGTTGTCGGGGAAATCTATCTTCACGCCGTCGATGTCGTTCACCTGTTCCGAGGCGTAACGCTCTTTGATTGTGACGAGGAGTTTGTCCACGTCGATTGCGGGCGTGAGTTCTATTTTGTTTTTCGAAGCGTAGTATGCGGGGTAGGTTGCGCGCAGTTGAGTCATGGTCAAGCCTTTCTTTGCCAGATAGGTAAGGAAGAGCGCAGTTCCCACCAGAGCGTCGCGTCCGTAGTGGAGTTCGGGGTAGATGACTCCGCCGTTGCCTTCGCCGCCGATTACGGCGCCGGTCTGTTTCATTTTGGCCACGACGTTCACTTCGCCTACCGCTGAAGCCGCATAACTGCCGCCATGACGTTGGGTGATGTCGCGGAGTGCGCGCGAGGAGCTGAGGTTCGAGACGGTGTTGCCTTTGGCGAGCGAGAGGATATAGTCGGCCACGGCGACCAGGGTGTACTCTTCGACGAACATACGTCCGTCCTCCATTACGAAGGCCAGGCGGTCCACGTCGGGGTCCACGACGATGCCCAGATCGGCTTTTTCGCGCACCACGACAGCCGATATTTCGGTAAGATTTTCGGGCAGGGGTTCGGGGTTGTGAGCGAAGTGTCCGGTGGGTTGGCAGTTAAGTTCCACGACGTGGCATCCGAGCTGACGCAGCAGTTCGGGGATGACGGTTCCGCCGACGGAGTTCACGGCATCGACCACGACTTTGAATTTGCGGGCCTTTACGGCTTCGACATCGACGGCGGGCAGAGCCAGCACTTGCGCTATGTGGGTTTCGTTGAAGGATTCGCGAGAGATGACGCTTCCCAAGCGGTCTACATCGGCGAATACGAGGTCTTCGTTTTCGGCGAGGGTGAGGATTTCTCTGCCTTCATCGGCGTCGAGGAATTCTCCGCGTTCATTGAGGAGTTTGAGGGCATTCCACTGTTTCGGGTTGTGCGAGGCGGTGATGATGATGCCTCCGTCGGCTTTGCGTGTTATTACGGCCATTTCGGTGCCGGGGGTGGTGCAGAGTCCCACGTTGATGACATCGACTCCGCAGCCGAGCAGCGTACCTTCCACTATGCGTTCCACCATAGGGCCCGAGATACGGGCGTCGCGACCCACGACGACCGTAATTTTACGACCGCCGTTGCGTTCGGTTATGAAACGAGCGTAGGCGGCGGTGAATTTGGCAATGTCCACGGGAGTAAGGTTGTCGGCGCATCGGCCTCCGACCGTTCCGCGAATGCCGGAAATAGATTTGATAAGCGTCATATTGTTTTAAGGTTAAATTGAGTTCGAATCAAAAAAAGTTTCAGGTTTTTTTTGAAAATCGATGTAAATATACTACTTTTATGGCAATTTAGAAGTAATATACGGAAAAATATGAGAACGATACCGCCTTCGGAGCTGATAATCAATGACGACGGTTCCATTTTCCACCTTCATCTGAGACCCGAACAGATCTCCGACATCGTTATTTTGGTCGGCGATCCGGGCCGCGTATCGCTTGTGGCATCATTCTTCGAGAGCCGCGAGTGCGAGGTGTCGAACCGCGAATTCAATACCGTGACCGGCGTTTATAAAGGCCGCCGCATGACGGTGTTGTCGACCGGTATCGGCATCGGGAACATCGACATTTCGGTCTCCGAGCTGGACGCGCTGGCCAATGTCGATTTCGCGACGCGGCAGGTGAAGCCCGAATTCCGTCGCCTGACGCTGGTTCGTCTGGGCACTTCGGGAGCTTTGCAGCCCGACATCAAGGTGGGAGAGGCCGTGTTCTCGCGCACATCGGTCGGATTCGACGGTCTGCTCAACTACTACAAGGGACGCAACGAAGTGTGCGACCTCGAAATCGAACGGGCATTCATGAAGCATACGGGCTGGAGCGAGTTGCTGCCCAAACCCTATTTCATCGATGCCGACAGGGAGCTTGCCGCCCTTTTTGCCGACGTCACCCGCGAAGGCATAACCGTCGCTGCTCCGGGATTCTACGCTCCGCAGGGACGCTGGCTGCGTCTGGAGCCTGCCGACGTGCATCTCAACGAGAAGATAGAGTCGTTCGAATACCACGGCCGCCGCATCACCAACTTCGAGATGGAAAGTTCGGCTCTTTCGGGCATGGCCGCTCTGATGGGCCACCGTGCGGCTACCGTATGCACTATCATCGCACAGCGAATCGCTCAGGATGCCTGCACCGATTACAAACCCTTCGTGAAGGAGATGATTCACACGGCGCTCGACAAACTGGCGACCCTTTAATCGAGAATATTTAACGAAAAAACAATAAAAACTTTAAGAATATGAGATTTACAGTATCGAGTTCCGCACTGTTGTCGCTGCTGGCAACGACGGGCAAGGTTATCAGTAACAAGAATACGCTTCCCATTCTGGACTACTTCCTCATGGAGTTGCATGAGGATGGTCTGAAGGTTACGGCTTCCGATTTGGAGACCACCATCACGGGCAGCATTCCCGTGGACAAGGCCGATTCCGAAGGAGTGGTGGCCGCACCCGCAAAACTTATGCTCGACTCTCTGAAGGAGTTCCCCGAGATGCCTTTGGTATTCGAGGTGAACGAGAAGAGCTGGGAGATAAAGGTCAGCTGGAAGAGCGGTTCGCTTTCGATTCCGGGAGTAAGTCCCGTGAGTTATCCTGCCGTTCCCGCGGTGAACGAGGCTGCAAAACACGAGGTTTCGTTCGATGTGGATACGTTGGTGAACGGTATCAACAAGACCATTTTCGCTACGGCCGACGATGAACTCCGTCCCATAATGAACGGCGTATATTTCAATCTCGACACCGACGGCGTTACTTTCGTGGCCACCGACGCCCACAAGCTCGTGAAGTACACCACCGAGGCCAAGAGTACGGTCAAGGCTTCGTTCATTCTGCCGAAGAAGCCCGCCAACCTGCTGAAGAACATTCTGCTTCGCGAGGAGGGCAACATCGATGTATGTTTCGATACCAAGAACGTGGTATTCAAGCTGCGCAGCCACACTTTGGTGTGCCGTCTTATCGAGGGCAACTATCCCAACTACAACGGCGTTATTCCCACCAACAACACCAACAAACTGCTTATCGACCGTGCCGAACTGGTGAACGGCATCCGTCGCGTTGCGGTCTGCTCGAATCCGACGACCAACCTCATCCGCATGGAGATTGCCGACAACAAGGTGACCCTTACGGCACAGGATATCGACTTTTCGGTATCGGCGAACGAGTCGCTCGATTGCAGTTATGAGGGAGTTCCGGTGGTTATCGGATTCAAATCGACCTTCCTTGTGGAGATTCTTTCGAACATCGAGACTCCGACGGTGGACATTCAGCTGGCCGATTCGACCCGTGCCGGAGTATTCATTCCGGTCTACGACGACAAGCAGACCAGTTCGACGCTGATGCTGCTGATGCCTATGATGATAAACGCCTGAGGTTTTCGGCGTAACGAGTGCTGATTCATACTTCGAATGAAACTGAAACTTGACAAGCCGGTCATCTTTTTCGACCTCGAGACGACGGGCATCGACACGGTGCATGACCGCATAGTGGAGATTTCGATGGTGAAGGTGATGCCCGACGGGGATGAGATAATCCGAACCCGCCGCATCAATCCGCAGATGCCCATTCCGGCTGCGGCCACGGCCGTACACGGCATTACCGACGAGGATGTGAAGAACGAACCGACCTTTGCGCAGATAGCCAAATCGCTGGCCGATTTCATGTCGGGGTGCGATTTGGGCGGATTCAACTCCAACCGTTTCGACCTGCCGTTGTTGGTGGAGGAGTTTTTGCGTGCTGGAATCGATGTCGATTTCCGCAGCAGCCGTTTTGTGGATGTGCAGAACATCTTTCACAAGATGGAGCAGCGGACGTTGGTGGCGGCCTACAAGCTCTATTGCGGCAAGGATTTGACCGATGCCCATTCGGCCGAGGCCGATACTTTGGCCACATATGAGGTGTTGCAGGCTCAGTTGGACCGCTATCCCGAGTTGCAGAACGATATGGCATTTCTGTCGGAGTTTTCGAAGCGTGCCGAGACGGCCGATTATGCCGGCAAGATTCTCTATGACGAGCATCGCCGCGAGATTTTCGGATTCGGAAAGCATCGAGGTCAGTCGGTGGCGAAGATTTTCGCCGATGATCCCTCCTACTACACGTGGATGATGAGTATCGACCTGCCGCTCTACACCAAGAAGGTGATTACCGAAATCATGCGGCGGGGCAAGAATAACGACAACCCGAAACATTAGAAGAACCGATTGATGCACAGATTGAAAACAGCTTTTCGGGCGATTTTGGCGTCGGCGGTCATATCGGTTGCGGCCGGTATTGCCGATGCATCGGCGCAGAGTGCCGTGCGTCAGACGACCATCGTCTACATCGACGGCACCAAATATTATGTCCATACGGTGGTGGCGGGCGATACGCTCTACTCGCTGTCGCGTCTTTACGGGGTCGCTGTCGAGGATATAGTGTCGGGCAATCCTGCTGCGGCGGACGGTCTGCGTCCCGACATGACGCTCAAGATTCCCGTCAAGACGGGTGTTGCGGCCGGAGAACGCCCCGAACAGAAGAAACGACGCAAGGATTTCGAATATCATACGGTGCGTGCCGGCGAAACTCTCTATTCGATATCGCGCAGCTACGGCATCTCGATAGATACGGTTTTGGAGGACAATCCTTCGGTCGATCCGTCGCAGCTGCCTGTGGGCGGAACGCTCTACATACGCAAGACCGACATGGGCAAGCAGCAGAGTGCCGCAATCAGCGAGGAGTGGCGGACCTACCGCGACAATATGAATGCCGTCGCTCCCGACGGATACTTTTACTATATCGTTCAGCAGGGCGACACGCTCTATTCGCTCTGCCGCCGCTACGGGGTTACCGAAGCGGAGCTTCGTTCGCAGAACAATCTGAGTGACGGACTGCGTGCGGGGGATATGCTTATGCTGCCGCTGCCCGAGGGCCGCAAGGCTGTGGATGAATCGGTGCATGAGTTCGACATCGAGAAGAGTCCGGCCGAGGCTCCCGAAGCGCCCGAAACGGTTGCCGGTTACGGCGGCGAATCGGGCCGGTTCAGGCGGACTGCTTCGTGGCGTCCGCTGCGTGTGGCGTTGCTGCTGCCTCTGACCAAGAACGGAGGTACGGCGGTGAGCGGTCATTATATGGATTTCTACCGCGGATTTCTGCTGGGTGCCGAGGATGTGAAGGCGGCCGGCAATTCGATGGAGATAACGCTTTTCGATACGGAGCAGAATCCCGCGAAGACGGCCGAAATAGTTGCCGGCGGATTCGGTGGTATTCAGCCCGACCTGATAGTAGGACCTGTTTACGAGAACGAACTGGCGCAGGTGTTATCCTATGCCGAGAGTCATTCCGTGCCGGTGGTTTCGCCTTTGGCGTCGCTCGGTTCGACGCGCAGCGTCAATGTATTTCAGATGTCGCCCGACGGCGGCCGCAAATACGACAAGGCGGCCGAACTGTTCGACGGCAGCCGCGAGGTGACGCTCATTTACGGCGAGAGTGTGGACCGCGATTTCGAGAGCGAGGTGTTGTCTTTGCTCGAGGGGCGCCGTTTCGCAACGCATAAATATGTCTACGAACACCAGTCGGTGGTGGAGCGTCGCGAGCGTGAGCGTGCGCGTCAGGGAATCGGCAATCCCAATGTGCCGTCGGGTCCCGGCGACATGACCTATCTGATGCGTGGAGGCCGCAACAACGTCTTCGTGATTCTTTCGGACAACGAAACCGAGGTTGACCGCATTCTGGCGGCCATTGCCTCGGCCGACATATCGCTGCGCACGCGCGAACGGACGGTTCCGCGATTCGTGGTGCTGGGCAGTTCCAAATGGCAGCGTTATGCGACGCTCGACCATTCGGTATTCTTCAGCGACAAGGTGATAATGCTCACGTCGTACAGTGCGCGTCGCGACGATGAACGTGTGCGGGCATTCGACGACCGTCATATTTCCGATTTCGGTTCCATGCCGTCGCTCTACACCTACCGCGGTTATGATGCTGCGGTCATCTTCGGCAACGGTATGTTCGGCGACATCGAACATTCGCTGCTGGGCAAGCGTTACCGGCCGCTCCAGACGGGTTACACCTTCGAACGGCGCACCGCTGACGGTTGTGTGGTCAATACCGAGTGGATGCGCATAGACCATCGCGACAACTATACGATAAAAGTGGAGTAGCGCATGGCAGGTCTGCGGAATACGATACCCGAGAAGACTGTCGAGCGGTTGAGCGAATATCGCCGCACGCTGCTGTCGTGTCACAAACAGGGCATTACTCACATCTTTTCTCATGTGCTGGCGGGCATTCACGGCATTACGGCCGTGCAGGTGCGCCGCGACCTCATGCTTATCGGCTTCTCGAGCGACACCAAAAAGGGTTACGACGTAAAGGTTCTCATCGAGTTCATAAACGACATTCTGGACGGCGGCGGCGTGATGAACATCGGTGTTATAGGCATGGGTCATTTGGGTCAGGCCATCACCAAATACTTCAACGGCCGGGGGCTCAAACTGCGGATAACCGCCGCATTCGACGTGGACCCCGCAAAGACGGGAACCGAAATCGACGGCATACCTTGTTACGAGATGTCGGAGTTCGAGGATGTGGTGGCCAACAACGATATAGGAATAGTCATAGTTTCGTCGCCTGCATCGGCTGCTTCGCAACTGGTGCTGCCCATAATCAATGCCGGCATAAAGGGTGTGCTTAACTTCACGTCGGCTCCGCTCAATTTTCCGCAGGGAATCGTGGTCGAGAATTACGATATAACCACCATTTTGGAGAAGGTGGCCTACTTCGTCAGGGAGGGCGAGGAGGAGCGATGAGGGTCTTTCGCGGATTCGACAATCTTCCGCCGTTCAGGCACGCCGTGGCGACGATAGGTTCGTTTGACGGTGTTCACCGCGGTCATTGCGAGTTGCTGCGCTGCGTTGTGAATGAGGCTCGGGTGCGCGGCGGCGAGAGTATAGTGCTGACCTTCGACCCTCACCCCCGAATAACGCTCGGCCGTGCCGAGGGGTTGCGTCTGCTGAGTACGAAGGGGGAAAAGCTGCGCCGATTGGAGGAGGCGGGCATCGACAATGTGATTTTCATTCCGTTTACCGTCGAGTTCAGTCGTCTGACTCATGAAGAGTTTCTTTCGGAGCTGGTTGTCGGCAAGGCTTCGGTCGAGACGCTTGTGGTTGGGTACAATCATCGTTTCGGCCGCGACCGTCAGGGCGATTCGCTCTCCGTAGCCGCATCGGGGCTCGATGTGGTCGAGGTGAGCCGTTATGAAGCCGAGGGCGACAAGGTGAGTTCTACCGTGGTGCGCCGTGCGGTATCCGAGGGCGACATGGCTGCGGCGTGGCGGTTGTTGGGCTATCCTTATACGTTGTCGTGCCGCGGCTGCGGGGACGAGGAGTTGGAGATAGAGGAGTCGGAATACAAGCTGCTGCCTCCGTGCGGGGAGTATAATGCGCGGACGGAGGAGGACAGGGAGTTTCATTTGCGTGTTGCTGCCGACGGCAGGGTATATGCCGATTGCCGGCTCTCCGACGGAGTGAATTTCATAGAGATATTGGGTAAAAGATAAGATATGCTTACGTGCGATGTTAAGATAAGGGTGTGGTACAAGCACACCGACCAGATGGGATTCGTGCATCATTCGAATTACATCTGTTATTATGAGGAGGCGCGTTCGGCGTTTATGCGCGAGTACGGGGTTTCGTATGCGCGCATGGAGGCCGAGGGGGTATTGATGCCGATTCTGCATATAGAGTCGGATTACCGCCGTCCGGCCTTTTACGACGACGAACTAACCGTTCGGGTTCTTATCCGCGAGGTGCCGCGCGTGCGTTTCACGGTCGATTACGAGGTTTACAATTCACAGGGCGAGCTGCTCAATACGGGTCGGACGACGTTGGGATTTCTGCGCAAGGAGTCGATGCGTCCGTGCCGGGCTCCGCAGTGGTTTGCCGACCTTATACGCGCGAACGGCGGCGAAGAGTAGCCGCAGATTTTTCGGGGCGCTGCCGATTGTCGGGCGGCGCTTTTTTGTCAGCCTCCGACTGCCATAATGTCAGTAAATTTACAACGGCACATCTTTTGTCCGGAAGGGAGGCAAAGTGCAAACAAATAAAAAACTGACAATAAATATGAAAAGCGGAAAAATCGGGGTTACTACTGAAAATATCTTCCCCGTAATCAAAAAGTTTCTCTACTCCGACCACGAGATTTTTCTTCGCGAGTTGATTTCCAACGGAGTGGATGCCACGCAGAAGTTGAAGACACTTTCGTCGTCGGGGATAGCCAAAGGCGAGTCGGGCGATTTGACGGTGCGTGTGGCTGTGGACAAAGAGGCCAAGACGCTCACGGTTACCGACCGCGGTATAGGCATGACGGCCGAAGAGGTGGACAAATATATAAATCAGATAGCCTTTTCGAGTGCCGAGGAGTTTCTCGACAAGTATAAGAATCAGACGATTATAGGTCATTTCGGATTGGGTTTCTATTCGGCGTTCATGGTATCGGACCGTGTGGAGATTTTCACCCGTTCCTATCGTGACGATGCCAAGGCGGTTCACTGGAGCTGCAACGGTTCGCCCGAATTCGAGATGGAGGAGCTTGACGAGGAGCGCGACCGCGGTACGAGCATCGTGCTGCATATTTCGGAGGATTGTGCCGAGTATCTCGAAGATTCGAAAATCGAGGAGCTGCTGAAGAAATATTGCCGGTTCCTGCCCGTTTCGATTGCTTTCGGCAAGACGAAGGAGTGGAAAGATGGCAAATATGTCGACACCGACACCGACAACATCATCAACAACACCGAGCCTCTCTGGACCCGCAAGCCGGCCGACATTACCGACGAGCAGTACAAGGAGTTCTATCGCGAACTCTATCCGATGAGCGACGAGCCGTTGTTCTACATCCATCTGAACATCGACTATCCGTTCAATCTTACGGGTATTCTCTA
>JAFLRS010000047.1 GCA_022511355.1 Alistipes sp. | reverse complement strand
CCTCAACGCAACAAAGGTAGTGATTTTTTCACAACGAACAACACCCGGCGGAACAGCGCAGAAGTTTATATACAAAAGTTCTTATATTCCATTTGCAGAAGAAAGGGTCCCATTTGGCAAATGCCGCCGCCATATTCCCGCCGAAAAAACAATATTACCCGACTTTTTTCGTTTCATATCTAAATTATTACGCTTGTTTGCTCGTTATTTCGGCACTTTTGCGTATCTTTGCAACTACTTGTTTTTGAAAATGACCGATTTTATGAAAAATATCCTTAACAAGGCCCTGTTCGTTCTGCTGCTCGCAGCTCTCTCCGTCGCCTGCAAAAAAGAAGACTCCTGCTCCATATCCATAACCGAAAGCTCCGCTTTCGTGGAAGAGTGGGGACAGAGCATTACTCTCCACATCAAAACCTCGAACGTGAAAACCGTCTCGGCATCGGCTTCCAACGCATGGGCAGCCTCGGCAAACCTCTCCGCAAAAACCGTCACCGTGACAGCCCCCGAAAACGAAGAGGCCGAAAACGCAGAACGCAAAACAACCGTAACCCTAACCGCAAAATCGGCAGGAGGAGCTACCTCCACAGCAACCGTCGCGGTTTACCTCGTCAACGAAACCGTGGACCTCAGCGCCGACGGCACCTCCAACTGCTACATCGTAACCAAACCCGACACCAGATACCGCTTCAACGCCTCACGCAAAGCCGAAACCGATGAAACACTCGCAACCGCTTCGGTAGGCGTCGTATGGCAGTCGGCAAGTTCGGAAATTCGCTATCTGGAACTCGACGAGGACGGTTATGCACGCTTCTACGTAGAGTATCTCACCGATTCCGATACCGAACTCCGCGAAGGCAATGCCCTCATAGCCGCATACAACAGCAACAATGAAATAATCTGGAGCTGGCACATATGGCTCACCAACTCCGACCCACGCACCGAAGAGAGCGTCGCAACATACTCGAACGGCGTGACCTTCATGGGCCGAAACCTCGGCGCTTTCGGCAACTCCGACGGCTCCGATGACACCGCAGAAATCCTCGCATCCTACGGTCTGTATTATCAGTGGGGACGCAAAGACCCATTCCTCAGACCACGTTACTACGACTGCGCAGACAACAGCAGTCAGCTTATCTACAACGGCACAGGTACCTACACCTACACTCATGTTCAGGAAACCGATGCTCAAAAAGGCACCATCGAATATGCCGTCGCCAACCCCTCCACAATGCTTGTCGCTCCCGGAATCAACAACGGCGACTGGTTCTACGGCGGCAGCAATGCGCAACTCTGGGGCAGCAAAACCGAAAAATCGATATACGACCCCTGTCCCAAAGGCTGGCACGTGCCTGCCGGCGACGATTTCTCGGTTCTCAAACTCGCCGACGAAGAGGATAACATGGACCTCGAACTGGCAAAATTGATTTTCGGCTGGAATCTGACCGACACGGGAACCGGAGAAAAACATTTCTACACCGGTGCCGGCTACCGAAGCTATTTCGACGGCGTACTCTCCAACGTGAACTACAAAGACCAGTATCCCTATACCCCTGTTCCGTGGATAGGCTACTACTGGACCACCGGCACCGATGCCTCGAACGGAATCGCAATGTTCTTCGACCTCAACACCTCGCGGGCTACAATCAACGCATTCGAACCTCAACACTTCGAATATCGTGCGAATGCCATGCAGGTGCGATGCGTCAAACTCGACTAAACAGAACCGCAACAACACAATAACGGCGGAATCTTCTCGAGGATTCCGCCGTTATTCATTTACAAAGCCGCAAGAAACGACATCACATCGACCGCATCGGGATAGTCCTGCAACCGCGGATGCTGCGCCCGTCCGAAATCCGCGGCCCGGGAATGGACGACAGACTCCGAAACCACGCACTGCAACTCCCCGTCGTGCTCGCGAAGCCACGATTCCACATCGGAAATTTCATCGTACTCGCAAACCGTAATGCAGCTGACCGCCGACGGAAATTCTTCGCCCGCAACCAACAGAGTGCTGCCCGTATCGACAAATCCGACACCGCTCATGGTCAGCATGGCGCGGGTCTGGCGATAATTGTTTTCGTATTTCGGATTCATTTTCCTTGCAGGCAGACGCAAATCATATCCGCGCGGAACAAAAACCATTGAGACACTGCGGCAGCCCAAGCCCGAATAATCGAACATATCGGACAACAACCCCGCAATCTGCTGCTCCGTTTCGCTCCCCGACAGCACCGCCACCGAATGACGGTTGCCGCGCAAAAGCTGCGGACGGCCCGAATATGCCGTCTTAAAACTGCGCTTTGCATTATCATTTCCGGTCGCTATAACCGCATCCGCTTCGGGAAAGGCTTCATCCGACAACTCAATCCGCACCGACGGCTCTATCTCGCGCAGAAGCGTTACGACATACTCCACAAGCACACGGTCCTTGCCCGACGGCTTTACCACCGCCGTATGGCCGCTCGCCACAACACACATAAGGTCAAAAAAACCTACCAGCGGAATATTGCCCGCCATAATCACAGCCACCCTGCATGGAGCCGCAGTCGGCAACTCGTAGGACGAAAGCCATTCGCGCAACAAATCCTCGCGAAGCATATCGCTCCGAAAAGCCTCGACCGCACGACATATATCCTCCTCGGAAAACCATCCGTTGGCGGCCACAGCCTCCGAAACGGCAATGCGCGAACGGGCATCGCAGCCGAAATCGGCAAGCCGCGCTCCAAGCTCCGCAAATATCTCCACCGCACTCTTCATCATCAGTTTCTCATTCATTTAATGTTCTACTTTTCACGTATCCGCGACATGACATCGCGACCGAAAATAATCCACGCCGAAGAACCGGCTCCGGCCAAAAATACGAATACTGCAATTATCGTCGGCTTCGAAGGCCTCGAGGCCCTCAAAGGAACCGTCACGGGACTCACCACCGCATAAACCGGCGTCATCTCCTGCACCTTCGCACGCGCCAGCTGCAACTGCTGCGACGTCTGATTATAGACGTTATAGGCCAGCTGCATTTCGTTCTGCAAACGCTCCTCCTCGATGCGCACACGGCGGAGAACTACATTCTGATTGCGGTCCACATACTCCGCATAACGACTCTGGGCAGTCTCATAGGCCATGCGCGACTCCTCGCAGAGATGCTCCGCAAACTCCAAATCGCGACGGGCCTTGCTCGTGCGGTATGAAGTTATATAGCGCTGCAAATTCTCAATAACGGCATCGGCGACCGCTGCCGCCACGACAGGGTCCTGCATGGTGACTCTCAACGTGATTACCGATGTCTTTCTGTCCACCGAAACAGCAATTCGGGAACGCAGCGACTTCGCCGCCTTCATCTGTTCGGCCGTAAAGCGATAAGGATCGACATCCGCACCCTCCGTCGGCCGCTCGTCGCTCCAAAACTCCACTAACCTCTCCACAGCCGCGAACGGCGCAGAAATGAGATGACTCCACCACGGTCGGCGGCAGCGGTCGAGCAGATAGTCGTACAGCGTGGCTTGCATCTCGCCCTTGCGGTCCGAAACCTCCACAGAGAACAGCTCGGCAATGAACGGAGCCGACATCACCACCTCGGGATAGAGTATGGGATAGACCGCATCCTGACCGTTTTCGGCGATATTAAACCCCATCATGCCGGCCAAAGCCCCCACACCCGTACTCATCTGAACCGACGGCAGTTCGGGCGACAATACCGCCGAAGCCGTATACTCCTTCGGAATACTGAATGCCGCTATCAACGCCGCAACGGCCGCTATGACGCAACTCCAGACTATGAGCTTGCGACCGCGCCACAACTTCCGCACAATCGCCACAAGGTCGAAATCATCCGCACCCCGCATCTCTCTCTTATCCGATTCGTTCTCCATAGCCGTCCGTTTTTAACCGCCCTACTTCGGCAATGCCGCTATCCTGATAAGGTTGGCAATGCTTGCCGACATCGTTCCCAACGAACCCGCCGTAGAGGCTATCGCCAAAATCTCGGCAAGGCGCAAACCATCGCGTTCGGGACGGCTCGGCACTATAATCTCACAGCCCGGCTCCATCATTCGGGCACCGCGGCTGCAACTCACACGGGAAACCGTACCGTTCATATATATTATATAAGCCTTGCTCCGCTTGGCCCGATTCGCATATCCTCCGGCCATCGAAATGTAATAACTCAACCGCTTGCCCCTATGGTACAAAACCGTATTGGGATGCATCACCGCTCCGTTTATCGAAACCGTACTGACATTCTCGGGTATCACGAGGCAGTCGCCCTCGCGCAACACCATGTCGTAGTCGGAACCCGGATTCTCAAGCGCCTTGTCAAGCTCGATGCCCACCGTATAATCGGTATCCGACAAGTCGAGCCGCTCCAACGATATGGAGTCGCGGCCCGCATTGCGCAAAGCCATGTGCAAAGTGGCATCGCGAAGACTCTTTTCATCGGCATTCATGCGGCGTATCAAACGAGCTCCGCGCGCATATGCTTCATCGGTAATGCCGCCGGCACGGACGACCAAATCGGAAAGGCGTTCGTTCTTCCTGACAAGCGAATAGTCGCCAGCAAAAACCACCTCGCCCTCAATCCTCACATTGCGCTGATAATTATAGGCCGGACTCCGCCGCACCTGAACCACATCATAAGGCTCCAAAACAAAATCGTCGCCCGCAGGCTCAAGTCCGCTGTTCAAATCGATGAGAAACACCTCGCCCAATCCGCCCGACGATTCGGTACTCGCGGGACTCTTCGTGCGGCGGGCAATCTCAATCTGAACCGTAGCCGCACCGTCCTGAAGACCGTCAGCCTTGAGAATAAGGTCCTTAATCGTCATATTCTCGGAGTAGGGATAGCTCCCCGGAGAGTTTACAGGCCCACGAATCACCAACGCCCCGCGTTCGGTTATGCTCCCCGTACTCGAAATCTCCAATACATCGTCGGGACGAAGAGCAACGTCGGCACAAGTGCCGTTCAATATACCCTCGAGGTATATCGGCAGCGTCTCGGTAAAACAATCATCCTTCCTGCGGGTAAGCAGAGCGCGGCTCAAAAATGCATCGTCGCGAACCCCGTCCGCAGCCTCCACCAAATCGCGAACCGTCCTTATCCTATCCCCAAGCTCGTATGCACCGTCACGGTATACGGCTCCGCGAATCGAAACCCTATTGTCGAATCGGTCTAAAATGGCACCGACCGTAACCGAATCGCCGTCCTCCAGCACCGTCGAAGAGTAGTTCTCCCCGGACACCGTAAGCATCGTATGCACGCGTCCGGTACCGCGAACCACCCTCATCTCCTCGCCGTAAGCCTTGCCGGTCAATCCGCCCGCATAGAAGATAAGGTCGGCCAAAGTTTCGTCAGAACGAAGCTCATAACGCATCGGACGCTTGAACTCCCCCTCGGCCTCGACAAGTATCCCGTAAGGAGGTACGACTATCACATCCTCCTCCTGCAAACGAATGTCGCCGCTCGGTCTGCCCTCGAAGATATATTCGTAGATGTCGGCCTCGGCAACGCACCGGCCGCCGCGAATAACCCGAATATTCCGCAACGAACCTATGTCGGTAATGCCGCCGGCATTGTACAGCGCATGAAACAAAGTGGAAAATGCCGAAAGACGATAGGTGCCCGGAACCGCAACCTCACCCATCACATTCACCCGAATGGTGCGCATCTGACCTAACGACAAGCGGACCTCCGACGACGGCTCATCACCGCCCACTCCGCCGTACTTCTGCGAAAAACTGCGGCGAACCTTGTCGGAAGCCTCCTTAATGGTAAGACCGGCCAGATATACGGGACCTATCTGCGAAACCATAATGTCGCCCTCGGGCGATATCGTGCGGCGCAGGCACTCCTCGTTGGCACCCCAAATGTCGATGATTATCTCGTCGCCCGCGCCCAGCTTGTAATCCTCGGGCGTAGAGGCATTTTCATTCGGTTCGAAACTCAACAGCGGAGAGTTGAAAAGCGAACGGCCGTAGACAGGTTTGCCGCTTGCGGAAAATGCGTCGTCGGACGACGATTCGGGACGAATGCCGGCCGGAGTCTCGCTGCGGGTGCGCTCCTCGCGAAGAGCGGCCGAAAAAGAACGTCCGGCAGATTCCGAAACACTCTCTCCGGAGAATCGGGACTCCAGCCGACGGAGCTGCTCCATGCTTACGCCACGCGCAAGCAACTCTCGACCCAACTGCCGTTCGCTCTTGCCCGCAGCAATACCTTCACTCACATAGTCGATAATCCGGTCATCGGTCATCTGCGCATGCGCCCCACCGCAAATCGCCGCCAAAACTACAGCAATCAACACCGTCCGCAAACTCTGCATATCCCTCCTGATTTTAATCCGAAAATATGTTCGACAGGCAAAGATACTACTTTTTCAAATACGCACAAACCGACCCCGTACACCCCAAATATCATTTTCCGACACCCTTTGTTTTGTCATCATTATTGGCTATATTTGCATCAACAAAACTCACAACATTATGTCGATGATTCTTCAATTCAGAATGCTGAGCGATGAGAACGACAACTTCGTGCGCGACTACGAAGTGATGTACGATATGACACTGCTCGATTTCCATCGCTTTATACTCGAATCACTTGATTATGAGGATTGTATGGCCTCGTTCTTCACCGCCGACAGCCACTGGCAGCCGCTGCGCGAATTCACCTCGCTCGACATGGGCGCCCCCGACGGCGAAGATGCCCCCGTCCCGATGGAAAAAGTGCTTGTGGCTCAGGTGATTCGCAACAATCGCGACCGTCTTGTCTATCAGTTCGACATGATCTCGGAACGGGCTTACTATCTCGAACTTACAGGCGCCAAAGAGGCAGACCCGCATTTCGAATATCCGCGCGTGGCCTTCGAAAACGCTCCCGCTCCCGACCAGTTCGACCCCGATGCAGTGGGCGCCGACGAAGGCTCCATCTTCGAAGAGATGATGGGCGATTTTAACGAATTCGACGGCGACGACAACTACGACGACGAATACTAATCATCAATCGGGCCGTCACACAACAATGAAACGTCTGATAGTAATAGTCGGAGCGACAGGTTCGGGCAAAACCGATGTGAGCATACGGCTCGCACGCAAACTCGGCGCTCCCGTAATCTCGACCGACTCGCGTCAGATATACCGCGGAATACCCATAGGCACCGCTCAACCCTCGCCCGAACAACTCGCCGCCGCCGAACACCACTTCATAGCCACACACGAACTCACCGAAGAGTTCAGCTGCGGTCGCTTCGAATCGGAAGCCCTCGCTCTGCTCGAAAAACTGTTCCTGACTCATGACGACGTAATAGCCGCAGGCGGCTCGGGACTATATGTGAAAGCCCTCTGCGAAGGTATGGACGACCTCCCACAAACCGACGGACAACTGCGCGAATCGCTCAACGAACAGTTGCGCAAAGAGGGTCTGCCCGCTCTGTTCGCGCAACTGCAGCTACTCGACCCCGAATATGCCGCACAAGTGGACCGCGACAATCCCTCACGCGTACTGCGGGCCGTGGAGGTATGCCTGCAAACCGGGAAACCCTACTCCTCGCTGCGGACCGGATGCAGCCGCAAACGCGACTTCGAAATAGTGAAACTCGGAATAGAGATGGACCGCGAAACTCTCTACGACCGAATCAACCGCCGCGTGGATGCCATGATAGACGAAGGACTCGAAGAAGAGGCTCGCAAAGTCTATCCGCTGCGGCATCTCAACTCGCTGCGGACGGTCGGCTACCGCGAATGGTTCGACCACTTCGACGGACTGATATCACGCGAAGAGGCGATAGAACTCATAAAACGCAACTCCCGAAGATATGCCAAACGGCAAATGACATGGTTTCGGCGCGATGAGCAAATCCGCTGGCTCACACCCGATGAAATTTTACAATTTATCGAAATTCGATAAAAAATATTTGTTTTTCGTAATTTTTCATTACCTTTGCATCAGTAAACCAATCAGCAGCAAAGCAACAATGGCAAATACGAACAAACAGAATCTGAAAACCAGAATAATCATTCTGTACATAGTATATTTCGCGGCCCTGCTCGGAGGCGTAATCTACAATACGGCTCCCGCTATGAAACGGGGAGCAAAACTCGGCAGCGAAGTGAATCAGATCCTCTTCGAAAGTCTCGGCGACGACCGTCTCCGCGTTTCACAGGTATTCATCAACGTGCCCTTGACCGTGAACCGACAAATAGACTTGCTGCAGGCCGACGACACAAGAAATACCTCGATATCGCTCGCGGCCTCGAGATTCGATATGCTCGTATCGCAGGATGCCGAAAACGACACCTCGTTCATCGACATAATATTCCGCTCGGTAGGCGGCTCGGCGGCAGTTTACATAAGCTCAATAATGCTGATGCTCCTCAACATAGCGGTATTCGTCCTAATATTCCTTATAATAAACTCGCTGCGACGCTCGGCCGGCAACGATACCCCGCTCTCGCCCAAATGCGTGTGGTACACCCGCACAATAGGACTCATCCTCATAGTCATCGACTTCCTCAACGCATGGAGCGAATGGACTATGGCCAAAGGCGCAGCAAAATTCCTCGAAGGCTCCGAATACACCGTAAACACCGATTTCAACTTAAACTACTATACTCTGCTCCTCGCCGCTCTCGTAATCTTTACGGCCGAAATATTCTCGATAGGCTCCAAACTCGGCGAAGAACAAAAACTGACAATATAAACTAACAATGAAACATTTATCGGCATACACCCGCGGGGGGGGGTCGGAATGGCTATAATAATAAATATAGACGTAATGATGGCCCGGCGGAAAATCTCGCTCGGCGAACTCGCCGAACGCGTGGATATAACACCCGCCAACCTCTCCATACTCAAAACCGGAAAAGCTCGCGCAGTAAGATTCTCGACCCTCGAAGCCATCTGCAGAGAACTCGACTGCCAACCCGGCGACATAATAGAGTACCGCAAAGAGTAAAACAACAATAACAACACAACTGTAAACAAAAAAAACATTATGAAAAAGATGTTTATGGCTGTCGCTGCCGCAATCATCGCAGCAACAGCATCGGCTCAGATGCAACCCATCCCCGCAGACCCGCAACTGCGAACGGGCAAACTCGAAAACGGAATGACCTACTACATTCGTCACAACGAAAAACCCAAAGGTCAGGCCGACTTCTACATCCTGCACAACGTGGGCGCCATTCAGGAAGATGACAATCAGCAGGGACTCGCCCACTTCCTCGAACACATGGCTTTCAACGGCACCAAAAATCTGCCCGGCAAAACCCTTATCGAATATCTCGAAAAAGTGGGCGTGAAATTCGGCGCCAATCTCAACGCCGCAACCTCGTGGGACTACACCATCTATCTGATGAAGGATGTACCCGTACATCGCGAAAGCATTATCGACACGGCTCTGCTCGTTCTGCACGACTGGTCGCAGTTCATAGCTCTCGAACCCGAAGAAATGGATGCCGAACGCGGCGTAATCATGAACGAATTGCGTCAGCGCGACGGCGCAAGCTGGCGTTCGACAATCAATATGCTCAAAACCGTAGCCAAAGGCACCAAATACGAAGAACGAAACCTCATAGGTTATCTGGACGGTCTGAAAAGCTTTAATCATGACGACCTGTCGAGCTTCTACCACAAATGGTACCGCCCCGACTATCAGGCCGTAATGATCGCCGGCGACGTGGATGTGGACCTCGTGGAAAACAAACTCAAAGCCCTTATGGCCGACATCCCGGCACCCGCAGCCGATGCAGCACGGAAAGATGTCATAGTAATCCCCGACAACGAGGAACCCGTAATCTCCATCTTCACCGACAAGGAGATGCCCTACTCGCAAATTCTGATTTTCGACAAACGCTCCCCCATGCTGCCTCAGCAGTTCAACAACACCGTGCAGAAAGAGATGCTCGAAGTAATCACCGAATACATCGACCGTATGGGCGACCTCCGTTTCCAAGAGATGGCCATGAAACCCGATGCACCCTTCACCAGAGCCTCCATCGGCAACGGTTCGTTCGGAATATGCCCCACGCTCGAGGTAACCTCGTTCTCGGCAATGGCTCAGGAAGGACGGCTCGAAGAAGCGGCTGAAGCCCTATTCACCGAAGCCGAACGCATCCGACGTCACGGATTTACAGCCGGCGAATTCGAACGCGCACAGAATGAACTGCTCCGCAGCGCCGAACGCAAATACACCAATCGCAACGACCGCAACAACGGCGAATTCATCAGCGTATATCAGAACAACTTCCAGCACAACACCGCAATGCCCGATGCCGAAACCGAATGGCAGATAGACAGTATGCTCATCACGCAGGTGAATCTCGATATCATCAATCAGTTCTGCTCGCAGCTCATCTCGGCCGACGGCAAAAACCGCGTAATAGTGGTGAACGCTCCCGAAAAAGAGGGACTCGAAAATCCCTCCGAAAGTCAGATTCTCAACATCATGAACGAAGTGGCCGCTTCCGAAATAGCCGCATTCGAGGACAACAGCGTGAAAGAACCCCTTATCGACGGCAAAGTGAAGCTCAAAGGTTCGAAAGTGAAGAAAACCGAAAACAGTCAGGTCCCCGGAACCGTTGAATGGACCCTCAAAAACGGTGTCAAGGTCGTGGTGAAACCCACGCAGTTCAAAGCCGACGAAGTACTCTTCAGCGCCGTTGCCGAAGGCGGAACCTCGATAATCGCTGACGACGATTTCTACACCGCATCGTTCCTGCCCGTAATCGCATCGATGTCGGGAGTCTCGAAATTCCCCATGGTGGACCTCCGCAAACAACTCTCCGGCAAAACCGCCAACATAGGTCTGAGCGTCGAGGAATACGAACACGGCATGGGCGGCAGCTGCTCGCCCAAAGATGTGGAAACCTTGCTGCAACTCCTCTATCTGCGCTTTACCGACCCCCGTTTCGACGAAGGCGACCTCAATACCGTAATAAAACAGTATACCACAGCCATCGAAAATATGCTCACCAATCCCGACTACATCTCGGAAGAGGCCGTGTCGAAAACCCTCTACAACGACAATATGCGCAAACGCATCATCTCGCTCGAGGCGATAAACGGCATCAGATTCGACAGGCTGCCCGCAGTATACCGCACACTCTACAACAATGCCGCCGACTTCCGCTTTACCTTCGTGGGAAATGTCGATACCGAAACCCTCAAACCGCTCGTAGAGAAATATATAGGTTCGCTACCCGTATCCAAACAGCACTCCGCTGCCAAAGATGACGGCGTGCGTGCGGCAGAAGGCACCGTAATCAACGACTTCAAAGCCCCGATGCTGCAACCCAAAGTCTCGGTGAACAGAATCTTTACCGGCAAAATCCCCTACACCCTCAAAAACCGACTCGTAATGAGCTTCCTCTCGCAGGCTCTCTCCTCACGCTATCTTATCTCGGTTCGCGAAGAGAAAGGTGGCTCCTACGGCGTACACGTCAGCGGCTCGCTCGAAGACAAACCCTTCGAACAATATGCTATGCGCATTCAGTTCGATACCGACGACACCATGGCCGACGAACTCAACGAAATCATAATGGATGAAATCCGGAAAATTGCCGACGAAGGCCCCCTGCCCGAAGATATAGAAAAACATCGCGAATATCTCGTCAAAAGCTGGGGCAACACCCTCGAACAGAACGGCGGCTGGCGCATGATTATCAACAACTGGTACGATTACAACGAGGACTATATCGAAAACTATCTCGATACGGTCAAAGGCATCAGCTACGATGACGTGCGGGAACTCGCCAAAAAGATTCTCGCCGACGGCAACATGACCCTGGTCATGATGCGCCCCCAAACGGCCGAATAACCCTCCGGACAACTCAAATCGAAAAAGCGGATAATCATTGCAGATTATCCGCTTTTTTATTAAATTTGCGGATTGCTAAACGATTGCAATCAAAAACAAAATAAACACAATGGCTGAATTCATTTATCAGGAACCCTTTCCTATCCAACAGGACACGACGGAATACCGTCTGCTTACCAAAGATTATGTGAAAGTCGTGGAGTGCGACGGACGCAAAATCCTCAAGGTGGACCCCAAAGGTCTCGAACTGCTCTCGCAGGAAGCCTATGCCGATGTATCGTTCTATCTGCGCGCCGCACATCTGCAGAAACTTCGCAACATACTCGAAGACCCCGAAGCTACCGACAA